>NZ_JAKKRH010000023.1:0-82896 GCF_025654465.1 Shewanella sp. SM101 | reverse complement strand
GAATACACCTCAAGAAAGAGTCGATTGGTGCTTATATCGGTATCGACATTTAGTGGAGAATGCTTTTGGAAGAATTAAGCACTATCGAGCAATATCAACAAGATATGACAAGCTAGCAAGAAATTACGCCAGTATGGTGTCACTGGCGTTTATGTTAATGTGGCTGCCGATGTATTGCTGAACAACATTTGTACAGCAAAGATCAACAGACCCTAAAGACACTATCGAAATAATCGTTAAGCCATAAATGGCCCTAAGCTCTTCTTCCTCTGTTACAGAAACTGCAGCTTGAGTCATCAACGCTAAACGTTCTACGAATTGACTTAGCTCAGCATTAAACACATTTTGCGCTTCCTCTAAAGATTCAACCCGCTTAGCTAAAGCGGTATGGTCTTCTTTTTGCTGAATTCCCGAAATAACGGTGCCAAGCAGGACTTTATAATCTGCAAAATGTTGAATGATCGTGTCAATATCTTGATTTAGCTGCTGTGTTTTCTCACGTACTTGAGGAGTTTTAGCGTTTTTTAATGCCTCTCCAAGCATGGTTTGAGTCGAGAGCAACTCCTTGCTAATGTCTTCATTGTGCTGAACAACATCCGCAATAAAAGCCGCTAGAATGAGTGGGCTGGATACGGCGTCAACATCCGCGGCACGAAACGCTTTTTCTAGAATGACAGAGCTTTCAAGCTGCTTAATGGTGATGTCAGTCGATAGCCTGACTAATGGAATATTCTCTTCTGCAATGCCATGAATTTCCTCCGATACACGCTGCATCTTCAACAGACTAAATCCAGACAAAATCAAGATCAGTACTAACATCACCCCAACGAGGGCGATCATCTTATGTTTAATCCGTAAGTCTTTTAAAAACTTCACCATAAAACTACTCTCCAGCAAACACTGACAACGAAGGACGTCCAATTTAGGATAGTCGGAGTTTTAACTTTAGGTGGATGAATTGAGCCTAAAGTATTAGCTGAATTTAAAAGAGAAACTTAAACATTAGAAAAATCGCATCATAGCTAAGCTCAATGATACGTTAGAGTCTAAAACCGTTTAAGGCGTGCGAAATATCTATTAGGCAACAGTTTGAACAGACCTTAGTGAAATTAGGCGTTCAATACCACTGTCCGATACCAACGCCTCAACAAACCGCTAAAACTTGCATTCACATGGCAGATCACAGAAGATCCCTTGGCCTTTTTCATTGCCCTTAGCCTCGCCCATGACTCAACCTGCATCGCCTACGCCAAATACTGTGACTCACACAGCGACGAATACAATGGCTGACATTGAAACATCCCATGCCTCGGCGAGTGCTATGCCTGATACCACAGTGACACTTGGCTCATCTGAAGCATATCAGCAAAATGCTCAGATTCGGTCGCAATTCCCAGCGTTAAATCAAATGCTTGATGGTTATCCCCTATGTTATCTCGACACAGCAGCCACCAGCCAGAAGCCGCAAATGGTGTTAGATGCCATGGCACAGTTTTACACCAACGACAATGCCAATGTGCACCGTGCAGCGCATCAGTTATCAGCGCGTTCGACCTTAAGCTATGAGAAAGTGCGCGATCAGTTGCAGCAATTTTTGAAGGTAAAACGCCGCGAAGAAATCATTTTTACCCACGGCACCACAGAATCAATCAACTTAGTCGCCTTTGGACTGACTACCCAATTAAGCGCTGGCGATGTGATATTAATCGACGCCGCCGCTCACCACGCCAATATCGTGCCTTGGCAGGAACTGGCGAAACGCACAGGGGCAATCATTAAACCAATCCCGCTCTGTCAGGATTGCCGCTTAGATATCAACGCCTATAAAACCTTGCTCGAGTTAAAGCCTAAAATCGTCGCCCTGTGCCATGTTTCCAACGCCCTAGGTACAGTCAATCCCGTGGCTCAGCTAGTGCAGTTAGCGAAAAAACAAGGTGCTATCACCTTAGTTGATGGTGCGCAGGCAGTGGCGCATTTAACGCTGGATGTGACTGAAATCGATTGTGACTTTTACGTCTTCTCGGGGCATAAAATGTATGGCCCCACTGGTGTTGGCGTGCTTTACGGCCGTTTCGACGCCTTAGATAATCTCGCGCCACTATTAACTGGAGGCGAGATGATTAAACGCGTGAGTTTTGAGGCGACAGAATTTGGCAACCTGCCGAATCGCTTAGAAGCGGGCACACCGCCGATTGCTGAAGTCATAGGTTTGGGCGCGGCCATTACATTTTTACAAACCGAGCTCATGCCGCAGGTTCAAGCTTATGAAGCTGAACTAGTTAACTATTTACAAAGCCAATTGCGCGCGCTCGGTGAAGTGCATTTATACGGCGCCTTTGATGACAATATCGGTGTAGTCGCGTTTAATCTTGCCGGTGAACATCACCAAGATGTAGGCATTTTGCTGGACCAACAAGGGGTTGCCGTTCGCTGTGGCCATCATTGTGCCATGCCATTAATGCAGAGTCTGAATCTTAAGGGCTGTTGCCGCGCCTCTATCGGTATCTACACCAATAAAGACGATATCGACCGCTTTATTGCCGCGTTAGCCTCAGTAAAAGACTTGCTGCTGTAATCCAGCATTTAGCCACTGATCTACGCCACTCATACGATGCTCAAAATAAGTTACGCTCAAGACAAGTTACGCTCAAGTAAGTGAGACAGGATTTAGCCCTATGACAGATTCAATCATGCCTATGCCAAATGAGGCCGATTTTCACTATTTAGTGCAAGATGCCGAAACCTTACTGGCGCGTTTTACGAATGCCCCTAACTGGCAGGAAAGATATCGTCAAATTATGTTGTTAGGGAAAGACTTACCAAGCTTAAGCCCTGAGCTTCGCATCGAGGCCGCTCAGGTCAAAGGCTGCGAAAGTGATGCGTGGATTTATCATCTAGAACAGGCTGGCAAACACTATTATTTAGCCGACAGCGATGCCCGCATCGTTAAGGGATTGATCGGATTATTGCTTGGCGCCTGCCATGGTAAAAGCCGCGCTGAAATCCAAGCATTTGATCCTACAGCTTACTTCAAACAATTGGGCCTAGAAGGTCAGCTCAGCCCATCGCGCACTAACGGCCTTAACTCACTGGCAAAAGCAATGGTTGAAGCCACTCGATAATCATAACCCGAGGGTTTTCATTTACTGCGACAAGCGATAATTGAAACCACTCGGCAACAACAAATAATCACAACTCTAGCTCAGGGGCAAAGGCCAAAAAAGGGATTTAATCAAAGACTTCTACGCCCTAAAAAGGTATAAAGAAGTTACATTTGCGTTATTGATAGGAACCGAGCATGCCCATCAAGGCAGTCAATCACTACCGTCGTACACTCCTTAAAGGTCTTGGCGCAGCAACTCTGTTAAGTCCACTCGCCAGTTTACCTAGCTTTGCCGCCGCACAGAGGCGGATATATGTCGATGGTTTATCTTTCCTTCCCGATGACTTAAGTGATGTAACTGCCGCTAAGCTCGATGCCTATCTTTGCGATATTTCGGCTATTGAGACCATAGAACAAGCCGATGGCACTCAAAACTACAAACGCACTTATAAAGCTTGCATGGAAAGCATTAAGCAGGCCGCTAAACGGGTAAGTGATCATCCCGATATTTTACTGCAAGGTCTGAGGGGGCGAGATATTCAACGTGCCCGCGACAGCCAGCGCACTGCGGTATACTTTCAAATCCAAGGCGCAGATTGTGTCGAAGAAGACAGCGAAGCTAACCAGTGGGCGCGGGTAGATGAGTTTCATCAACAAGGGCTACGCGTATTGCAACTCACCCACCATTACGGCAACACCTTTGCCGGTGGCGCCTTAGATAATGATGCCAGTGGCGGACTCAATAAACCACTCACGGCCCACGGGCACGAGCTTATCGCCAAACTCAATCACGCCAATATCTTAGTCGATGTGAGTCACTCCAGCGCTCAAACCGCTTTAGATGTCGCAAAAATCACTAAATCACCCATAGTGCAAAGCCACGGCGCAGCGCGCGGTATAGTAAACCATGCCCGTTGTTCCCCCGATGAAGTGATCCGCGCCATCGGCGATAGCGGCGGCGTATTCGGCGTATTTATGATGAGTTTCTGGCTTACCAATAATGCCGTGCCCACGATTGATGATTATATTCGACAACTGGAATACGTTATGCGTGTTGGTGGAGTGGACTGCGTGGCAATCGCTAATGACTTCCCGCTCCGAGGCCAAGAAAACCTACTGGCACTGGGTAATGACAACGCCAAAGGCATTAAAGAATATCAAGAATGGTGGTACAGCCTGAGGGCGAAAGGCGTGCTAGGTTTTGATGCAGAGCCCAGACATGTAGTGATCCCCGAGCTGAATCATATCGATCGCATGAGCCGTATCGACGATGCCTTAGCCAAGGCGCGCTTTAAATCTACTGATCGCGACCGTTTTATGGGTGGTAACTGGCAAAGAGTGCTCAACAAAGTGCTACTGTAAATGCCATTGTTTTATCGTCATGTTTAATTTACTTTGTCGATAAATTTACTGGCTTATCAGCTCATTTCAGTCTTGGATATTCTATGCTGACCACACTCGCTATTTTCAATTATCGCTCTCTGCGTGAAATCGTCTTGCCCCTAGGGCAACTCAATTTGATCACTGGGGCGAATGGCAGTGGTAAATCGAATCTATACAAGGCACTACGTTTACTCGCACAAACGGCGCAAGGCGGCGTTGTCAATGCTTTAGCCCAAGAAGGTGGACTCGACTCCAGCTTTTGGGCGGGACCAGAAAACCCCACCAAAAGTATGCTAGCGGGCGACACCGCCATTGAAGCCACCGTCAGGCAAGCGCCAAAACGCCTAAAGCTTGGATTTGCTGGCGAAGATTTTAGCTATCTTATTGAACTCGGTTTACCCAAACCCGACGCCACTACGCTGTTTGGCTTAGATCCACAAATCAAGCGCGAAGCCATTTGGAACGGGCCTAAGTATCGCCCCTCAACTGTATTGGTTGAGCGCCGTGGTCCTATGGTGAAGAGTCGCAGTGCTGACGGACAAGGCTGGATAACCTTAGGCGCACACCTGCAAACCGGCGACAGTATTTTTACCGAACTTGCCGATCCAGAGCGCAGCCCTGAAGTGCTCAAGCTTCGCGACAGTATCCGCGCATGGCGTTTTTACGATCACTTCAGAACCGATGCAGAAGCGCCAGCCCGTCGTCCACAATTAGGTACAGCCACGCCAGTATTGCACCACGATGGGCGCGACCTTGCATCAGCAATTCAAACCATTTTTGAGATAGGTGATAAAACGGCTTTTGATCATGCGGTCAGCGATGCGTTTCCCGGTGCTGAGGTTCGAATCGAACCTCAAGAGGGCGGCATTTTAGTGCTCGCATTTCATCAGCATGGTTTATTAAGGCCACTCAATGCCAGTGAATTGTCGGATGGCACCTTGCGTTATTTGCTATTAATTGCCGCCCTACTCACCCCAAGGCCGCCAGAGCTTATGGTGCTAAACGAGCCAGAAACTAGCCTACATCCCGACTTATTACCTGCGCTTGCACGCTTAATCGCGAAGGTATCGGAAGAGTGCCAGTTGTGGGTGGTTTCCCATGCTAATCGGCTTATTAATGCCTTAAGCCAATTTGAACACTGCAATACCTTGGCCTTAGACAAAACCTTAGGCCAAACGCAGATCCAAGGCCAAGACTTACTCAATACGCCCAGTTGGCTATGGCAGAATCGTTAACCTATAGCCTTAACCCTAATCAATCGTAAAATACCGCGAGCCATAGGGTTTCTGAACTTATAGAAGTCGAAGCGACTCGATGTTTTTGATGGGGCGAAATCGTTAAATAGTCACCTGGAGTTAGCGTAACGGGTTCACCTTGTTCAAATTCGAGTGTCGCCTCGCCTTTAAGTAACATCACCCATTCATACTGAGTTTGATCGTACCATTGAGCTTCGGGTAGATACCCAAACCACCTGAAGATGCAGGATTCAGCGGGAATTTAACGCACTTTAGGCAAGGCGGCTATTTGCAGACCTAGTGGACTAAGTTAAAAATAGCCAACACGGCATAGAGTGCGTTAAAACCCGCCGGGACGGAGCGCTTAGGGCACTCCACTTCCGTGTTGCATCAATTCAGAAGGTGGCCGACATTCTGTCATTGATGCGCCTTGAATTGAAGCACCTTAGGCGCTCTGAAACTCGTATCTTCAGGTAGCTTGGGTATATTGCCCATTGGAAACGATGCGCTCAATGGTCACAGTGTTATTGCCCGCCAGTTTTTCAAACACTTCGGCCGATAAATCTGTGGGTAATTTTGCAAAAAAGTTATCAAGCATTTTGTCTTTATTCCTCTGCTTTTATTAATGTGCCACTCTGATTAAACGGTATTTTGAGCAATCAAGCATTGAGAAACGAATCCATAAACCGCTATGATATGCGCACAGAAATACTCAGTTGCCATGAGTATCCCTCAGATAAGCCTATCGTTTTACATATGGATATGGAGATTTCCCCCAATGTCGTTGTTTCGCGCACTCAAAGCCAAGTTATTTCCCTCAAACCAAACTAGCCGCGATCCAAAAGACATTCATCTTCCAACTGAGTCACAAACACTCAGCCAAGAACAAGATTTAACGCAGGAGCCGTCAGTCGCTGCACCGCTATTCCAGCGTCATTTCAGCTTAAAAATCCATGCGACAAAGGCAGACGCGACTTCTTGCGAAGAAAATGCTGACCACGGCTTAACTCTCTATCACTACGATACTCCCCAAGTCATAGAACTCTTGGGCTGGGAAAACGCCAATGAATGCTGCGAATTCCACCATACCGAATTCGACCGCCTCGAAATCAGCAATCAATTCCCTTTCCCCGAGCAGCACTTTTGGCTCGACAAGGTAAAAGTGTGCAGTATCACCCCAAAAAAGAACAGCCAAATAAAGGCGTTGTGGCAAGTTGAGCTTAACAATCTCGATGCATTATTGATAAGCCACTTTACCCTCGATGCAGACAATATAGTGCAAGGCGATATTCAAGATTACGCCAGCCTAACAGGCCAACTGCACCGCATTTTTCACCAACTCAATACTGAAGAAGGTGCGGGTATACTTAGAATCATCACCCAAAGCCCAGGGCTTACCCAAGCCGTCGATTCAAACTATTTTGGCGAACGTAATGGCGTGACCCGCCAATTTAATGCCCTAGGTACCCTGTTATTTGAAGGCAACTTTATTAATGATCAGCAACTTGGAACACAAACGTGGTATGACCATGAGGGCAAGATCAATCAAATAGAAGATCGCCATCCCCAAGGTCAATTTATTCAATACTTTTATGGCAATGGTCAGCTTAAAGAAACCGCCGAACAAGATAGCAATGGCTATTATATCAATACGTTAACTCGCTACTATGAATCCGGACAAATACAGCTGATCCGGCCCTTAGTGCAAGATATTATCCACGGAATTGAAAAACAATATTACCCTGATGGTGCACTAGAAGCTGAAAGATATTACAACCAAGGCTATGAATATGAAGCCGTTTGGTATCATCCCAATGGAGCGATTAAACAAAAAGTGTTTAACGATGTGACGGGCAAAGTCATTGAAGAGTTTTACGACTCAGGTAAGCCTGCATGGCGTGAACCCTTCAATACCGAAGGCCAATTACATGGCGAACATGTAAAATGGTATCCCAATGGTCAACTTGAAGAAAAAATCTATTTTGAGGATGGTAAAGAACAAGGCATGGCCCTTTGGTATCACGACAATGGTCAACTCGCCCTTGAGATCTATCTTGAAAAGGGACTAAGGGAAGGTCTGTTTAAAAGCTATTATAAAAGTGGCGTGCTTTCGGCCGAAGGCCAATATAAAAATAACCTCTCGGTAGCCCCTTTTATTGAATACCACGAAAACCAGCAAATTCAGATGTACTTACCGCACACACAGGGCAACCGTGATGGCACTGCTCGCTGGTTTTATGAAGATGGCACGATACGTACAATTTCTGAATATGAAGTTCGTGATGGCCAAGGCTACCTCAAAGAGTCCAGCTTTTATAATAACAAAGGGATCCTCGAATCCTATCAGAGTCACTCGAATACCCGCTGCGGCTATAATCTTGATAATAATCAAAGGGAATACTATCAAGAAGGTATCGCCGATACTCGCATCGAATACTATGAAGATGGCGCCATTCGCTGGTTACTCACCCGTACGCAAGGGGATTTATTTAGCTCTAAATCCTTGTCCCCTCAAGGTTTAATTTTAGAAACTGGCACAATCCAAATTACTAATGATCGTTACCTCGATATCGGCCATTGGCAACGTTTTACGCCCCAAGGACAAGTGTACCGCGAAGCCTGGCTAGATGAACAAGGCCAACTGATAGAAAGCCGTCACTACTTTGATTTTCATGAAAATATAGCAACTCAGGAAGATGAAGAACCTGAATGGGATAGCCCAGAAAATCCTAGTTATGACTATGATGAAGACGATGCTGATGGGCAAAGTAACGGACCAAATAACCGTACGGATGACAGCGAACATCATGCTAGCAATAGTAGAAATAACGCATATTTATCTCGTCAGAAGTATCACGCACCCAATGGCAATACCACGACAAAACAGCGAGAAGATAAAACAATAGCAGTAGATGTCGCCGCTCACACCGAAGAACCCATATTGGCTTATCACTTAAAATTTGATGATGAAAGCAAGCTTTATGCAATGAAACGCTATCATCCCAATCGCCAGATTGCCGAAGAAGGTAATTTACAAATTCAGGGACAGGAGCAATTCTGGGTCGGCATTCACAATCAATACGATGAGCAAGGCAAACTCAAGCTTTCCGAAACCTATACTATGGCGGGCGAACCGATAGAGCACTCCACTAGCACAAGTAGGATAGTGTTAAATTAATCAAGCAGATTTGAATCACACTCGATAGCGAGGATAGGTAAGCCCAGATAAAACTTGGCTTACCTTACTCCCATTAACCGTTAGCTTGCGATAACAATTCCAAGCTTGATAGCACTAAATGAATCTAAGTCGCAGCACTAAAACTAAAGTGCAAAAAAACTAAAGTGCAAAAGTGGCAATAGTCTTTTGAATACCCACGACATCCGTACCACGCTTGAGCTCTTTTACTAAAGGCTCACTCTGGCCTGAGATCCAAATTTTAAGCTCGGCATCCATATCAAAATGGCCTGTCGTTTCCACTTCAAAATGGGTAATGGATTTATACGGTATGGAATGATAAGTAACCTTCTTGCCTGTAAGTCCCTGCTTATCAATTAAGATCAGGCGTTTATTGGTGAAAATAAACAAATCGCGGATCACTTTGTAGGCGAGTTTTAATTCTTCTTGAATGCCCATGATAGGCCTTAATTCCTCGGCTAATTCCTGTAAATCAACCTCAGCAGCATTACCGAGTAAACCGTCTAACAATCCCATTTTAACATCCCTTATTATTGATATTATTTTCAATAAGATATCTGCTCATTACCGCATGTGCAATATAAGGCTTTGATGAAAATATGAGAGTGACGCTGGTGAGAGCAACATCAATGAGAGGTAGGCTAGTGTAGGTGCATGGATGTAGCTGAATAGGTGCTAGGAGCATTGCACTCGGGCAATGCTCCTAATGACAAATATTAAAGGTGCTTCTGGCCTCGCACTTGACGGTTTTCACCGACCACCATCATTTCGCATTTAGGACAGTCAAAGACCAGCTTGAGCACATCATTGCCGATTTCAAGCACCATAGGATCTGCCTTGATCCCTGGCACTTCTTTCGGACACAGATTGAAGTTAAAGCGTAGGCAATGCTTAGTGATCATCAATGGCACATCTTCGGTAACGCCATTTTTCTCATAGGTATCTTGGATTTCAATCACGCCATGGCGTTGATAAAAATCCTTGGCCTTTTCGTTGGCAACATTACCTAAGTAACTCAAATGCTTGACGGGATAGACTGCATCTTGATTATGCTTCCACGGCAGTGGACGCACATAGCCTTGCACACGAGCAGCCTCTAGAGCGGCCACACCATCACGGCGCAGACCATTGAGCACAGATGCAGGCAAGAACCAAGCTTGGGCCGTATCGATACTAATGCTACGGGCAACAAAGTCGGTACTGCCGAGCTTACCCAGCTGAGTGCGAGTATTTTGTAAGGTCTTATCGACATCTGTCGCAGGTGTCTTCTCGACTGTTAAATTGACTGTGGCGGTTAGGCCATAGATATCCGTCAAGGTCAGCGCCAGTCCATCTTGGGTGTCACTCAACCGTAAATCGACGCCGATAATCCGTTTAGAAGATTCTTTCGATAGCAGGGCTTCGAAGGCTTGGTTATGGTTACGATATAAAGTCATGCCGACCTTTAAATCCTTTGGCACCTGCAATATATGCAGTTTTAAACCTTCGGCACGGTTAACCCGCAGGCCTTGCAGCTTGTCATCGGATTGTTTTGCCATGGCAAAATTCGCGGGGAAAAACGCTAAGCCATCGCCGTTATTAAACTCATGGGTCGAGCTCACTTGGATAAAGTCTTTACCTATGCTAACCACTTTACCGACTTCTTCGCCTATGTATTTGGGCGAGCGAAAATCTTTAATTCCTTGGCTACGTTCGTTAACAAAGTAATCTGTACTGCCACGGTTAAAGGTCTTTTCAGGATCAGGGGTAAAACTATGTTCGCAGCGGCCGTGGGACGAAGCCTTAAACTCAGGGCGACGCGCCATAATCGCATCCAGCTTTTGGCGATAATGCGCGGTGACGTTTTTAACGTAACTTAAATCTTTTAAGCGACCTTCAATCTTAAACGAGCGAATGCCCGCATCGATGAGCGCCTCAAGGTTTTCAGTTTGGTTGTTATCTTTTAAAGACAATAAGTGTTCATTCTGCGCTAATACATCCCCTTGACGGGTTTTAAGATTACCCGGCAGACGGCACATTTGCGAGCATTCACCGCGGTTAGCACTGCGGTTACTAAAGGAGTGGCTCAAATTACATAAGCCACTGTAAGCCACACACAAAGCACCGTGGATAAAGAATTCGAGCTGCATATTAGTATGCGCGGCGACATCACGGATTTGGCTCAAACCCAATTCACGGGCAAGCACCACCTGAGAAAAGCCAACTTGCTCTAAAAACGCCACTTTTTCTGGGCTGCGGTTATCCATTTGGGTACTGGCATGAAGGGCAATCGGCGGCAAATTGAGCTGTAATACGCCCATGTCCTGCACAATCAGCGCATCGGCACCCGCTTCGTACAATTGCCAAATAAGTTTTTCGGCGTCGGCCAGTTCGTTATCCATCAAAATGGTATTGAGGGCGACGAATACCTGAGCATGATATTGATGAGCATAAGTACACAGGCGCGCGATATCTTCAACACTGTTACCCGCCGTTGCCCGCGCACCAAACGCAGGACCACCTATGTATACCGCATCGGCACCATGGCGTATGGCTTCGATACCGTAGTCAGCATTTTTTGCAGGCGCCAATAACTCAAGACGGTTATGGACGTGAGAAAGATTCTCGGGAGTGTATATCTCTGGCTGGCTCATGGCTTCACAGACTCAAAATAATCATTAACGAAAAGGACGGGAGTATAACAAAAACTCAAATACAGCTCTATCAGCAAATCATCAACTAATCCGCTTTACTTTTGTCAGCGAGGATAATGGCACAGCCGATCTTTGGGCCTCACACTTGCGCCCTCAAGCCGAGCAGAGTATCTTTGCCCCGCATTGACGAATAGGCACTATTTATGACTGATTTTATTTACCAACCACCGACCACTCCTTGGCTCGATATTCTTTATCAAGATAAAGACATTATCGTCATCAACAAACCTTCAGGATTGTTGTCTGTGCCCGGTCGCGACCCCGCCCATTACGACAGTGTCTATGCCCGGGTAAAAGCAGAGCATCCCCATTGTCAAATCGTCCATCGCCTCGATATGGCGACCTCAGGCGTGATAGTTGTCGCCCTTATTCGTAGCGCCGAGCGGGAATTAAAACGTCAGTTCCACGATAGAGAAACCAGCAAAACCTATTATGCAAGGGTTGCAGGCCATGTCAAAAATGACACTGGCAGCGTTGATTATCCACTGATCTGCGACTGGCCAAATCGCCCTAAACAGAAAGTCGATCATCTTGTTGGCAAACCGTCTTTGACTCACTATCAAGTAATGAGCCGCGCCAAACGCTCAACGCTGGTTAAACTGACGCCAATCACAGGTCGCTCACACCAATTACGGGTGCATATGATGGCGCTAGGACATCCGATCTTAGGCGATGGTTTTTATGCCGACTCACTGGCAAAATCCTTAGCGCCTCGACTATTACTACATGCAGCAGAGCTCACCATCAAACATCCCTACTCGGGCGTCAGTATAACTTTTAGCGCAAAAGTCCCTTTTTGTGAGCCTTTGGGCGAACAATGATCACTAAAATCAAATAATACGGGCAAAATCGGTAGCAATTCCCCATAAAAAAACGTAACTTTATGACAATTCACTACGTTATAGAGAGTTTATTTATGGATACCGCATTTCAGCGCGATCAACTCGATAATCATATCCTCGAAGCCCTAATGCAGGATGCCCGCATCCCCTTTGCCGAACTCGCTAAACGCTTTAGCGTTAGCGCCGGCACTATCCATGTTCGGGTAGAAAAAATGAAGCAAGCGGGGATCATTACAGGTGCGCAAATCACGGTAAACCCTAAAGCCCTAGGCTATGACGTTTGCTGTTTTATCGGTATCAACCTTAAAAGCGCTGGCGATTACCCCGCCGCTATCGCCAAACTCAACGCTCTCGAAGAAGTCGTCGAAGCCTATTACACCACAGGCAACTACAGCATTTTCGTAAAGGTCATGTGCCAATCCATCGACGGCTTACAACACGTGCTCATCAATCGCATTCAATCTATCGATGAAATCCAGTCGACAGAAACCTTGATCAGCCTACAAAACCCAATCGTCAGAGCGGTTAAACCTTAAACAGGAAATCCCCCTTAAGACTAATAACAGAAAAGATATTCCAATACTGAATTGATTCATTTTCCTCAGCAACAACTAAAAATATCCTATTACTACCTCAGCATATGCACTATTAAGTCCTCGGACATAAACAAGGAGCCTTAATGGCTCCCTTTTTCTATTACGCTCTAAAGAAATATGTCTAGGAACGCAGGCCTATTCCGCGCGAGACTAAGTAATACGCTAAGGTCCACAGGGCGACACAGAAACCGATCATAATGGCGATGGATAATGGCACGCTGATATCGGCGAAGCCTAAAAAGCCATAGCGGAACACGTTGATCATATAGACCACAGGATTGAGTGCCGACACGCCTTGCCAAAATGGGGGTAAGAGTGACAGGGAGTAAAATACGCCGCCAAGGTAAGTTAATGGGGTAAGCACAAAGGTGGGGATGATACTAATGTCGTCGAAGCTTTTAGCAAAAACAGCGTTAATTAAGCCACCCAATGAGAATAGCACTGAGGTTAAAAATACCGTCATAACCACTAAACCTGCGTGATGTAAACTAATGTCGACAAAGAACATGGCCACTAATGTCACTATCAGGCCAACACACAAACCGCGCGCCACGCCGCCACCAACATAGCCAGCAATCAACACATAATGGGGCACAGGAGCCACCATCAGCTCTTCTAAATTACGCTGAAACTTAGCACTGTAGAATGAGCTCGCCACGTTCGAGTAAGAGTTAGTGATCACCGACATCATGATCAAACCTGGGGCGATAAACTCCATATAAGATACGCCGCCCATCTCTCCAATTCGGCTACCGACTAAGTTACCAAAAATCAAAAAATACAAGGTCATGGTAATCGCTGGCGGGACTAAGGTCTGGATCCAAATTCGCGTAAAACGATTAATCTCTTTACTTAAAATACTTTTAAAGGCAATAAAGTAGAGCTGATTCATGCTGAGGCTCCCTGAGTTTTCTTCACGAGTTCGACGAAGAGTTCTTCTAACCGATTAGACTTGTTACGCATTGATAGCACTTCAATATTAGCTGCGCTCAATTGGCTAAAGACATCGTTAAGATTATGCTCTTTCGCTACATCCACCTCTAAGGTATGAGAGTCGGTTAAGCGACAAGCCATGCCATCGAGCACGGGGGCTGTTTCAGTATCGCGACGAAGATCGAGAATAAAAGTCTCCATATTCAGCTTACTCAGCAACGCCTTCATGCTAGTGCATTCCACTAAAATACCTTTATCGATAATGCCGATATTACGGCAAAGCATTTCCGCTTCTTCAAGGTAATGAGTGGTCAGGATGATCGTCACGCCCTGCTGGTTTATTTGTTTAAGAAACTCCCACATAGAGCGGCGCAGTTCAATATCCACACCTGCGGTAGGTTCATCTAAAATCAATAATTTAGGTTCGTGCATCAGGGCGCGCGCAATCATTAACCGTCGCTTCATGCCGCCGGATAATTCCCGCGAAGGGCTATTGCGCTTTTCCCACAGATCCAGTTGACTTAAGTATTTTTGGGCACGCTCAAGGGCGATAGGTTTTGGCACACCATAGTAACCCGCTTGATTCACCACAATTTGCAGCACGGTTTCAAACTGGTTGAAGTTAAACTCTTGTGGCACTAAACCAATGCAGAGCTTGGCGTGTTCTAGCTGCTTATCAATATCATAATCAAAGACTTTGACCGTACCTGAACTCTTCTGCACTAAGGAGCTAATAATACCAATCGTGGTGGATTTACCCGCACCATTGGGGCCTAGCAAGGCAAAGAAATCCCCTTGATTGACGGTGAGGCTGATGCCTTTGACCGCTTCGACGCCGCCTTTATAGGTTTTTTTAAGCCCTTCGAGTACTAGAGCATGGGTAATATTCGCCATATTTGTACCGATCCTTACACATTAGAAAGTAATAAGATGGTGCTAAAAAACACAATTACAATGATGGGTTGCAGAACTAAAGCAAAAAAATAGCTAATTGATTGAAAAACCAATCTTTAATGATTCAATCATTAATACTTTTTATATTGCCGCAAAAAGCAAAACTCCCGCCTGCTGCGGGAGTTTTAAACTGTATCGGACACTTAATCGAGTGGTACGACTTTGGCGATATAAGGTAGATTGCGATACTGCTCGGCATAATCAATACCATAACCTACGATAAACTCATCAGGGATAGTAAAACCGATAAAATCGACCTTCACATCCACTTCACGACGTTCAGGTTTATCCAGCAGGGTGCACAGTGCAAGGCTCTTAGGCTCCCGCAGTAACAACATCTCGCGCACTTTGCTTAACGTATTACCTGAGTCAATCAAGTCTTCCACAATCAATACATCGCGACCGGCGATATCTGATTGCACATCTTTCAGCACTTTCACATCCCGTGAGCTGGTCATAGTATTGCCATAACTGGAAACCGACATAAAATCGATTTCAACATGGCCTTTAATGCGGCGACACAGGTCAGCCATAAAGACCACTGAGCCTTTTAACAAGCCTACCATCAGCAGACGTTCACTGTGGGCATAATGGGCATTGATTAGCTCGGCCATTTGATCCAATTTCTGGCTTATCTCTTCAGCAGAGATCATCACTTCGGTGGTGTGTTTCATATAAGTCTCAATTGTCGAGGTCGCGGTTAGACTGTTTGTCATAACCCCAGCGACTCGTTAATGCATGGTCAACGCCCAAATGATCGAGAATTCGAGCGACCATAAAGTCTACCAGATCTTCTACCGATTTGGGATTGTGATAAAAGCCGGGTGCAGCGGGCATAATGGTCGCACCGAGGCGAGAAAGGCTTAACATATGCTCTAAGTGTATGGCACTAAAAGGAGTTTCCCTAGGTACTAGGATAAGTTGGCCACGCTCTTTAATCACCACATCAGCGGCGCGTTCGAGTAAATTATTACTCATTCCGGTAGCAACTGCCGCTAACGTCCCCGTTGAGCAAGGACAAATCACCATTTGTTTAGGTGCAGCGCTACCCGATGCAGGCGGCGAAAACCACTCATCTTTGCCTAATACCACTAACTCGCCAGCAATAATCACGCCTTTTTCGTGCAGCAAAGCCAACAGTTGGGCATGGGCTTTGTCACTGTTGGCGCTTAACTGTAAGCCGTGTTCCGTCGCCAATACCACTCGAGCTGCACTGGAGATCATCAAAAACACTTGATAACCCGATACCAACAGACACTCGAGTAGCTTAAGTCCATAGGGAGCACCAGAGGCGCCCGTCCAAGCTAAGCTAATCGCCTTAGTCGACTTTGCGTAGGCCATCTTAGCTAACCTGCTCTACAGTTGAAGCCTGTTCTAATGCGGCCAGCAGCTTCTTATGTAACCCACCAAAACCACCGTTACTCATCACCACTATGGTGTCGCCTGCTTTGGCGGTTGCTGCGACTTTGGCGACCACATCATCAATTTGATGTAACACAGTCACAGGGATCACCGCCGCTTCCATAGCTTCTTTCATATTCCAGTCAATGGTATCGGCTTGATATAAAAAGGCTTCGTCGGCTTGCATCATAGAAAAAGCTAAAGTGTCTTTATGGACACCGCTCTTCATGGTATTTGAGCGCGGCTCAAGTACCACAGTAATCTTGCTCTGCCCAACCTTAGCCCGCATGCCTTTTAACGTGGTCGCAATAGCCGTCGGATGGTGGGCAAAATCGTCATATACGCTCACACCGTTAACGGTTCCGAGTAATTCGAGTCGACGCTTAGGTGGCATAAACTTAGCTAAAGCTTCAATTGCAGCACTCGGCTTAACGCCCACGTGGCGTGCGGCAGCAATGGCCATTATGGCGTTTTCAATATTGTGCTGACCAATCAAATCCCATTCGAGAATACCTTGGGACTCGCCATCAAAAAATACTTCAAAGCGATGGCAATCATCACTTAACGCTTTGCCATGCCAACCGCTGGTCGATTCGGCTAAATGATAGGTTTCTTGCTCACTCCAACAACCCATATCAATCGTTTGCTTAACAGCATGGGAATCGGCGGGCCAAATGATCTTGCCTTCACCTGGAACGGTGCGAACTAAGTGGTTGAACTGTTTTTGAATCGCAGCCAGATCAGCAAAAATATCGGCATGATCGAACTCAAGATTGTTGATCACTAAGGTACGCGGATGATAATGCACGAATTTCGAACGTTTATCGAAGAAGGCACTGTCGTATTCGTCAGCCTCAACGACAAAGAAAGCGGTCTTGCCTAAACGTGCCGACACACCAAAGTTTTGCGGTACGCCACCGATTAAGAACCCAGGCTCATAACCACAATCATCTAAAATCCAGGCTAACATGCTAGATGTCGAGGTTTTACCGTGAGTGCCAGACACTGCCAGTACCCAACGCTCTGGCAAAATATGATCGGCTAAAAACTGCGGGCCAGAGGTATAAGGGATGCCAATGTTCAACACAGCTTCCACACAAGGATTACCCCGGCTCATGGCATTACCAATGACAACTAAGTCAGGATAGTGCCCAGCTTCACCCAGCTGGCTAGGATCAAAACCTTGAATAAGCTCAATGCCTTGGTCCTCTAGTTGCGTGCTCATTGGAGGATAGACATTGGCATCCGAGCCCGTCACTCTGTGCCCTTTTGCCCTAGCCAATAACGCTAGACCACCCATGAAGGTTCCACAAATCCCTAAAATATGTACGTGCATACCGCTCGCTCTGATGTGTTGAATTCACCGCCATTCTAATCCATCGAGCGACAGATTGGCAGGTAACAATCGGGGAAAAGCACAGCAATCACAAATGACAGTTTCAAAATCAGTAGATTTCACATTTGAGCTGCAGAACTGAGATTTTTAGATAACAGGTCAACTAACACAAGGCCGAAAACTGTCGCAATGGAGGCCCTAACGTAAGTCACGGTAGAGCTGAGCGTGCTGGCTACGGTGCCGACTAAATAAGAATTGACGTAAGGCTTCACGCTCTTCGGTTTCGGCCTGAAACTTAACGAAGGCCAGACCTTTCTCGCTACGAATAGGCTCAATATCGACGCGCATAGTCTCGCCATTAGGCAGTTGTAATTGCAGATCTTTACTGCCTAACAATTGCTTAAATTGCTGCTGCGATTTAGCACGAATAGCCATGCCAGAACTGGATAACGAGGCAACTGACCATTGCTCACCTTGATCGTGGTCGAATATCCACACATCATCGGCTTGGGTTAACCGCCAACTGCGCTCCACTCCCGAAGCATCGAGCACTTCAGGCACGCCTAAAGTGGGTTGAAACTGTCCAAAGTCATCCACTTTCATCAGTAGCGGAAACCAGAGTTTATAGGGCCCGACTTCGGCTAATAGAGTGAGTTTTGCCTTACCGAGAATCGAAGCGATAACTTGCGGCACTTCAGTTGTGACTGTGAGCACGTGATTGACCAGGGGATCGTTAGTCAAGGCAGTGCCCACACGAGTCGGCGAAAAAAGTTCGCTAAAACAAGCAAGCTCCTCCGCGGATAATCGAGGTTCATCCATCATGATAAGTCCTCCCAAGTTAAATTCCTTATCCCAAAAAGTACCACCAAAGTATGGGATTGTACATTTTTACACCAAAACAGTGGCAAAAAACGGAATATAGGCTAGCAAGGCTAAATTCAAGACTCTATTAGCCATTTGCGCTATTTAACTTGGAAAATGCAGTGGATTGTTATTCCTCGCTTTTTAAACTGCTGTTAGGCGGAGCAAACAAGATACGTAAGCGTTGTTTAACACTCAAGCCTGCCGCAGTAACCTCAGCAAACATGTCTCGCCATTCACTAAAAGTCACTTTAAAGGGATTGAAACTATTCACAGGCTTAGTGATACCGTAAATAACAGTCTCTACCTCGGGCTCAAAAGTGCCAAACAGCTTGTCCCAAATAATCAGCACGCCAGCATAGTTTTTATCTATATATTGGGGATTACGACCGTGGTGCACCCTGTGATGCGATGGAGTATTAAAGACCCATTCCAGCGGTCCGAGTGATTTAATCGCTTGGGTATGCACAAAAAATTGCAATCCTAGATTGAGTAATACCACAAACACCACCCAGTTTGGGTCGAAACCTATGACCACCAGCGGCAACCAAAACACCCACATGCCCGCAAACGGATACATTAAACTCTGGCGAAACGCCGTGCTAAAATTCATATTCTCAGAGCTGTGGTGCACCACGTGAGCCGCCCACATCCAACGCACTCTGTGGCTCGCCCTGTGGAACCAGTAGTAACAAAAATCCTGCGCAACCATCAAGGCAATAAAGCTTAATGGGCCCATTTCAATATCGAATAACTTCCAACCAAACATCGCCAGATACAGCTTAGCGATCAACAAGCCAGTGAGTAGATCGGCACCTTGATGCATGGCCGCAAGGCTGAAATTACACAGTACTTCTTGGCCGCGATAACGTGCAGTTAACGGTAGCTTTTGTCTTTTATCGCCAAAATACCATTCCAGCAAAATACACACGAAAAACAACGGCGCGAGTACGAGCAGTAACACTTCGGGGTGCTGGATCAGCGAGGCGATATCCATATAAGGTCGTCCTGTTCTCTTGTTGTTTTATGATTATTTTTAGTGTTTTTTATATCGATTCTGAGCGAATTTTATAAACCGCATTAAACGCCACAACACAGACAACCGCGGCCGGTTAGTCGCGTTTGACGACCCGCATTAGGTTACCAGCGGGCATAGTGATCTTCGGCGAGTCCCAGCACATTATTCAACTGGTAACTGCGCCCTTGATTATCGGTAATCGTGCCGCTGAAATGACCGATGAATTGGCGAAAATTGCTCTTAAGCACGAGCAAGTTACGCTTTTCACTGCGACAATTGCGCGCCGCAAACTGTAAATCCACTTGGCCATTTTGGCTGTAGACTCGCCAGACTTCGGCGCCGAGCGTGGCGTGTCGATCAAACTCAAACTGCACTGGTCCGAGTAAATGACGCTCGCCATTAATCCAAAAGACATTTTCAGTAGCGCCGGTTTCATTGACACCCGCCGCTAAATTAAGCCCCATTATGCCCTCATAGATCCGCGCGTTGATCGACGCCCAGCGCCAACTCGTATCGCGGCGCATGTAACCCGCCGAAAAGTCATAGCCAGCCAAAGCATGATTCAGCGGCTGCGGTTCATGGGCTACAGTCAAACTACCTTTAACCGTCAAACCATTATGCTTTTGTGTGTAAGTCCAGCCGTTGTATCCAGTAGGACTACACATGGCCATAGGCAAACTTAAGGGAGCTGAGTGCAAAGTCACATCGGCTTGAATATTTTTAGTATCAATCATTAACCGCCAACCGCCCTCTACGATCTCAAAACTTAACTGCGCTTCTTTACGGCCAATACGACTTTTACCCTCAGCGGGTGATGGTGTCATCTGATAGCCAAACCTCAAAGGTTTTAGCCAATCAAGCTGGGTGAGTGTGTTGGTTTTTATATCGTATAAATAACAAAAAGCACTGCCGACGTAGGCAATATCGGCAAGCGCGATGCCTAGGACATAACGCGGCGTGACCAAAGAGACAAACTGAAATTGTTTATAATCGAAATGCTTAGCCCACGCTGAAGCAGGTTTATCCATGGTATCGAAATAGGCAAAGTCCGCTAAACCTAAGGTTTTGACTATGCCATCGAAATGACCAAAATGGGGTAACCCCTTCGGATTGATCAAGTTATCTGGGGCGATTTGCGTTACTATCGTTAACATGACTAAGCCTTACAAAAAAGACGCGGGAGCATCTATGCTCTCTCATTCTAAACATCGAATTTTTACTCTAACCTGTCCCCCATTGCATTAAAAGAGTGCAAGGACAAAATGTTGTCATTTTGTTGCCAGCCAGTATTCGGTTTAATGTTTTAAATTCCTTGTTTGTAAAACGATTAAAGCGCCTAAAGGCGCTTTAATCGTTGGATAAGGAAAGATTAGAATCGGTAATTAATACCAAAGTTAATCCCCTGTAATTCAAGCTCTTTCATCGGGATATATTGGTATTCCAAATTCAAACCGAATCCTGACTTAAATCGATATTGCCAGCCTGCAGCGCCATAAAAACCGACATCATCCGAGTCCATATCTTGTTTATCTATCTCGTAGCTGACTTGAGTGTAAGCAGCACCTAATTTGGCATACAGGCTGTTACCACGAGACAAAGCATACTCACCGTAAGCGGCGGTTCTAACACCTTGGTAACGTAAATCTTTTATCTCACTGATGACGCTAACAAGCGCACTCGCCACCCCACCTGAACCCGCTAAATAACCCGCCTCAAACCCAAAATGCTCGTTGAGCATATAGCGGTAATATAAGTCGCTGGTTAAGGTGTCACCCGCATCATATTTACCGTTCTTAGTTTCAAATTCTTGGGTACCGTAACCTAAACTACCACCCAGTATATGGGCAGAATCGCCCGCGAGCGCATTGGAGCTCATCAGGCCTGACGCCAGCATCAGGCCAACAAATAACGAAGTGAATGATATTTTTTCCATATTTAACCTGCCTTCCATGCCTTGTAACTATGCGAATAAATGATGTGAATGCACAGAAAACACGGATGTGAATAATGAGCACAAGATATTAGCAATAAAAGCTGTACCTCAACTGAATCACGGTGTTCTGTGGCATCAAAAGTGATTTCTGGTATGCTGTAGCCACTTTTACTTGTACGAGAGATCCCATGAAACGGCTATTACTGACCTTGACTTTCCCCCTGCTGTTCGCGGGCTGTGCCAGCCAAAATCCGACTCATATGGCTTTCAGCCCTCAAGTGCCCAATATCAGCCAACAAACGGCGCAACTTGTACCTATCGCTCTTGAAACGGTAGATACACGCACAGTCGATTATGTTGCTCGTTTTATTGAAGAAGGGACAAAAACACGTTTAGTTGGCCCGAGCGAACCGCCTAAACTGTTACTCGATGAAGTATTCCGCGCAGGTTTTGCTCAAGCGGGCTACCAAATCGACCCAAGCGCAACTAATTCAGTGCAAATTCAATTAGAAGAATTGCAAATGGATATCACTAAAAAGACCTTTGGCTATGAGGCAAAACACAGTGTGTTAATCGCAGTTCAAGCCAAAAATTCCACCCAAGAGCTGGTAAAACGCTATAAAGCCAAAGGCACTTTAAAAGGTCCTTTAACGCCCGATTTTGCAACCTTAGAACTGGATATGAACAAATTGCTCGGCCAACTTACCGGCGAGATTCTAAACGATCCTGAGCTTAATCAGTTTCTACAAAAATAACAGCGTCAGTTTATTATAAGGAAATCAATATGCTCCGTTGGATATCAGCCCTCTTACTCATCTTTATGAGTCATCATAGCCTCGCACTCGACATTCAGGCCGATACCTTGTATCCCAGAGTCGAATTTGATACTAGCTTAGGCAAAATAGTGGTCGAGCTAGATAGAACTCGTGCACCAATCACTGTCGATAACTTTTTAACTCATGTCGTTAAAGGGGAATACGACAACACAATATTTCACCGCGTGATCAGTGACTTTGTGGTGCAAGGCGGCGGACTCACCCCCAAGTATGAAGAGCTCCCCGAGGGTAAGCCGATAGTCAACGAATCAGGAAATGGCCTAACAAATAGCATGGGCACTATCGCCATGGCACGTGAAAACGAGCCGCACTCAGCCACTCGTCAGTTCTACTTTAACGTAGCCGACAACACTAAACTCGATCCCTCTAAACGTCGTTGGGGTTATGCCGTATTTGGTGAAGTGATTGAAGGTAAAACCGTCCTCGAAGCTATGGCTGTCGTTGAGACAGGAACTAACACTAAGCTCAATTGGCCCGATGTTCCTGTGACACCTATCATATTGAAAAAAGCCAAATTATTACCAAAACAGTAATCAAAATATAATTTCGAGCAAAAGCGCTAATTTTGCATCTATACTGTGATAGTAAACAGAAAGGAGGCAAACGATGACGGCAACTGAGTTCATCGATAATAAAGCGCCCCAACTCGCCTTCTATGGAAAAGCGTTTTTGAGTGAAGAACTCGACTTCCATGAAGTGCAACTTTACTTATGGGACACGTTAGAAGAATGGCAGCAACTGAATTCGACTGGCGAAGCGCAAACTGAAACTGAAAAAGTGTTTTGGCACTTGCTCCACAGCTTTAACAGGTGGCCTGACTGTGTGATCCGCGGTAATCAATATCTGCGTAAGCAAGTAAATGATTGCTGTGACTACCTGAGTTTAGGCGGCCGAGTGCCGCAGGGATGCATCGGGATAAGACCTTAAGTTCAGCATTCCTATCGATAAAAAATGGCCTGTAATAGGGCCTTTTTTATTTCGTAAACAAATTCCTCGTGTGTACATTATTACGCTCTCCTTACTATCAAGATCTATGCTAGCGATAAAGATAAGCGGTAAACTTTTAGCTACAAGCAGTTAACTCTCGAGCCATATTCAACCATCTTATAGTGCTAAACGGGACTCCAAAGTAAAAGGAATACCATTAGCCCTTGAACCCTATGGCACCTTACCCGTAAGCTAAGCGGATTAAACACTTAGACTCATGCCTATGTCCGCAACAGGTTTTATTCAACGTACACTCGATGCCCTCAGTGTCTATTATCACAAGCGGGTTTTGATCCTGTTATTACTGGGTTTTTCTGCTGGTCTACCATTAATGCTGGTATTTTCAACGTTATCCTTTTGGTTGCGTGAAGCTGGTGTTGATCGCACTTCAATCGGTTACTTCAGCTGGATAGCCTTAGCCTATGCGTTTAAATGGGCTTGGTCACCCTTAGTCGATCGGCTTTCATTGCCGCTGCTAACTCGATTTCTAGGCCGCCGCCGTAGCTGGATGCTGTTCGCTCAGTTATTATTGGTTGGTGCCATCTTAGGCATGTCTTTTAGTGACCCCCTCAAAGATCTCGAGCGCTTGGCACTGTTCGCGTTAATGGTCGCCTTTGCCTCTGCCACCCAAGATATTGTTATTGATGCCTTTCGGATTGAATCAGCCCCAGAAAAGATGCAAGCCGCACTAGCAGCGGCCTATCAAGTGGGTTATCGCAGCGCCATGATTATCGCCACCGCAGGTGCTCTCACCATAGCGGCTTGGGTTGAACCCGGAAACACGGCATACAACTTAGTGGCATGGCAAACTTCTTACCTGATTATGGCAGGATTGATGTCTGTTGGGATTTTGACCACGCTTTTTAGCCGCGAACCCGAAGTCGATACCCGCGCCGCCGATGCCACTGAATTAGTGCTAAAACAACGCTTAAGTGCACGTTATCCTAGAATTATCGCAGCGGGCATATCTTGGGTATATACGGCCAGTATTTTACCCTTTATCGACTTTTTCAAACGCTATGGCCGCAGCGCTATCCTCATCTTATTACTGATTTCTTGCTACCGGATCTCGGATATTGTGATGGGGATTATGGCGAACGTCTTTTATGTGGACATGGGATTCACTAAGGAAGAAATTGCCTATTTGAGTAAAATCTATGGCCTGATCATGACCTTAGTCGGCGCAGCCTTCGGCGGTGTTTTGTTAGCCCGCTTCGGAACTATGAAAATCCTTTTCCTTGGCGCTTTGCTGGTTGCTGTAACCAATCTGCTATTCGCGTGGCAGGCAGTGATTGGCTACAACGTGCCCTTTTTAACCTTTGCTATTTCCGTGGATAACTTCAGCGCTGGGATAGCCACGGCGGCATTTATTGCCTATCTCTCGAGTCTCACTAGCAACGGCTACAGTGCAACGCAATATGCCTTACTGTCTTCGATTATGTTGCTTTTCCCTAAATTTATCGCGGGCTTCTCAGGCGCTTATGTCGACGCATTTGGCTATGTGAACTTCTTTGTCGCCGCCAGTGTTATTGGCTTTCCAGTGTTGTTTTTGGTTGTCTTAGTCAACAAGTATGCGCCGCATCCCAGCACATCATTAATGGATGATTCGTCAAAAAGTGCACCAACAAAATCGGATTAAGGTCTCATAGCACTTATGTCATCAATATAAAAAAGCCCTCACACCTTAGTGTGAGGGCTTTTACATTTAAAGACGAAATGGCAAACGCGATACTGCATCACGTTAAACCAATTCTGCTCGATTAATCTTTAAAGTTATCAAATTGGAAAGGCTGGCCTAACTCAGACTCACGTGCCAACGCCATGACAGCTTGTAAATCGTCACGTTTTTTACCTGTAACTCGTACTTTCTCGCCCTGAATAGACGCTTGCACTTTAAGTTTGCTGTCTTTAATTAGCTTGACCAGTTTTTTAGCAATTAAGGTTTCTATACCTTCTTTAAACTTCACTTTTAGGGAGAAGGTTTTACCGCTGTGGATGGCTTTCTCATCGACTTCCATCGAAGACGGATCCACATTACGTTTGCTCAGTTGCATACGTAAAATGTCCACTAATTGTTGGCATTGGAAGTCATCTTCAGCGGTTAACGTGACCACATGGTCCTTATATTCCACGTCAGCCGTTTTACCGCGAAAATCGAAACGTGTCGCCAGCTCACGCTTAGTATTATCAACCGCATTACGCAGTTCAACTTCATTCACTTCTGACACAATATCCATTGAAGGCATAGTTTTTATGTCCCATATCAAATTAATATGCAGCTAGTTTACCCACACACAGGCCTAAGTTGAAGGTAAAGCCTAGAATAAAAGCGTAATCATGGGTGACTTTAGCCACACATTTTCCTATCATTGCCCCACTCTAAGCTAATACAAACATATTTGTGATAACTAAAAATACCCTATTTAAGCTGGCTTTAGCCGTAGCCTTTGTCGTGATCAGTTATCTGGTATTTTCCAGACCAACCTATTCGCAAAGTATTCCGAATATCGACAAGGTAGGCCATCTTGGGAGCTTTTTTTGCCTCTCCTATCTCACCTATCTTGCTTTCAAACCTAAGTGGTATTGGTTATCTCTCACACTGGCAAGCTACGCCATTTTAATTGAGTTAGTGCAATCACGTTTGCCCTACCGTAGCGCTTCTGTGGGTGATGTTATTGCCGACTTTTCGGGTATTGCACTGTTTTACTTTTGCAATTGGGCCTATGGCAAATACTTCCGCGCAGCGCAATTACGAGAAGATTAACTCAGGCGCTTCAAGCTGGTACTGATGACCGATACCTTAAGGCTACACATATGACTCATGCTGTGAACATAAATCGCGTGGTGGATATTGCGATTTTAGGTGCTGGTGCCGTTGGGCAGCTTATTTGCCACCAACTGACTACAGCGGGCATGGGTGTTGCTCTTATCGGCCGCGATTCAATTGTATCTATACAGCAGACACTTAGCGTCACTCCATTAGCGCCGGCCAATGATAATCAACAGAAAACACACGCACTCCAGTATTCTGTACCTATCTTAGCGGCCAATGCGCTCGATAATATCCGCCTCGTGATTGTCTGCGTCAAAGCCTATCAAGTGCTCGATGCACTTTTGCCCTTACTTAACCAACTGCCCAGACAATGCCACATTTTGTTGTTACACAATGGAATGGGACCTCATTTAGCCCTAGCGCCGCTAATTGACGCGCAAGCTGATGACAGAGGGCTAAGCTTAGGGACAACATCCCAAGGGGTGTTACGCCAAGCCGCTTGGCAGATTAAGCAAACCGGACAAGGGCTAACTCAGCTGGGGCATTTCACAGGCGCAGAGCTGACAGAGCATTATCGCAACGCTTTGCTGGCGGCCATTCCGAACAGTGAATGGGTCGATGCGATTGTGCCTTGCCTGTGGCAAAAACTTGCGGTCAATGCCGCCATTAATCCGCTTACGGCGTTATATCAATGCCCCAATGGCAAACTGGCTGAGCCAGATTTTAGTGGCATGATAAATAGTATTCTCGATGAGTTAGTCATGGTTGCCGCACATGATGGTGTGTCGCTTGATCAATCCTTTTTGCACGATAGGGTCTACCAAGTGATCCGTCTCACTGCGGGGAACTTCTCGTCGATGCACCAAGATATTGCGCATCAAAGGCGAACCGAGATTGACCAAATTAACGGCTATATCTGTGAGCGCGCACAAGCGCACGGTTTAAGTGCGCCAGTCAATGCCGAGCTTTGGGCGCGAGTCAAACAGTTAGCCGTTTAAGCGATGAAAACTTGCCTAGTCAACCTAAGCTTAATCTGCTGTTTAATAAAAGTAATCTGTAAATCACGCGTTAATTTCTCACATTCATACAGCGCATTAAAACGCTGACTCCCCTCGCTTTATATCCACTCGACACTATCTGCACTGATACTTGTCAGCAACACTTAGCTTGCACCAATAAAACGCACCAATTCAGGGCGATTAAACTCTGTCTTGCACCGTTTTGCATCAACCTTTCATGCAGTTTCGGTGCGACTGAATGTTAACACAATGATAATAAATGCTTTGTTTATATGGCCTGATTCCTGCTTTATTCCAATAAATTGAGCCTGAAGTTTGTTGGAGAGAAAATTGAAACTGGTCACTGCAATCATTAAACCGTTCAAATTAGACGATGTACGTGAAGCCTTAACTCAGCTGAACGTCCATGGCATGACTGTTACTGAAGTGCGCGGCTTTGGCCGCCAAAAGGGCCATACAGAATTGTATCGTGGCGCCGAATACGCAGTGGACTTTTTGCCTAAGATGAAGCTCGAAGTCGCCATTCACTCAGATCAAGAAGAAGCCGTCATCGAAGCCATTATTGCCGCTGCCCATACGGGCAAAGTCGGCGATGGCAAAATTTTTGTGACCGAACTCCAACAAGTCGTGCGCATTCGCACTTCGGAAGAAGGAGTGGACGCCCTATGATGCTAGCGAACTTCAGACTCAGTTTTAAATATCTATTGATATTATTCAGTATGTTGGCGACCAATGCTGTCGCCGATGAGGGTCAGTTCAGCGCCGCAAATACTGCGTGGATCTTAAGCTCATCCGCGCTGGTATTGTTGATGACCTTACCCGGATTAGCCTTGTTTTATGGCGGCTTAGTGCGCAGCAAGAACGTGCTCTCGATCTTGATGCAATGCTTCTCGATCGCCGCCCTTGCCTCCGTTTTATGGTTTTCTATAGGTTATTCACTCGCCTTCGATACAGGTAATGGATTTATCGGTGGCTTAGGTAAAGCATTACTGTCTGGCATTGGTCGCGATAGTCTTAGCGGAGATATTCCAGAGCCGCTGTTTATGCTATTTCAAATGACCTTTGCCATCATAACGCCAGCTTTAATCATCGGTGGTTTTGCCGAGCGAATGAAGTTTTCAGCTGTGCTTATCTTTTCAGGTGCTTGGTTATTACTGGTTTATGCGCCGATCACCCACTGGGTTTGGGGCGGTGGCTGGTTAGCACAGCTAGGACTGTATGATTTCGCGGGCGGAACCGTGGTGCATATCACCGCAGGGGTTGCTGCGCTCGTGGCCGCTAAAGTGCTAGGTCCACGTAAAGGATTTTTAAACTCGGCCATTATGCCGCACAACCTGACGATGACTGTCACAGGTGCGGGCATGCTGTGGGTGGGTTGGTTCGGTTTTAACGGTGGTAGTGCGCTCGGCGCTAATGGCACCGCAGCCATGGCGATTCTAGCCACTCATCTCGCCGCTTCTATGGGCGCGATGACATGGGCGGCAATTGAGTGGATTAAGTTTGGTAAACCCAGCGCCCTTGGCATAGTCACAGGTATGGTAGCCGGCTTAGGCACTATCACTCCCGCCTCAGGTTATGTTGGCCCAGCAGGCGCCTTAGTCATAGGTTTACTCGGTGGAATCGTGTGTTTTTACTCAACGGTTTATATCAAACAGAAACTTAAAATCGATGACTCCTTAGACGTTTTCCCCGTGCACGGTGTCGGCGGTATTCTTGGTACCCTTTTGGCAGGAGTATTTAGTTCGACCCAATTAGGCGTCTTTAGCGGCTACGGTTTTGCGACTATGAACAACACTATGATAGACCAACTTGGGGTACAGATTATCGGGGTTGCGGCGACATTCACTTATACTGCGGTGGTCACTTGGTTGCTGTTTATGATCATCCGTAAGCTACTTGGCGGCCTTCGCGTCAGCACAGAACAAGAAGTTAACGGCTTAGATTTATCGGAACACGAAGAAACGGGTTATAGCCTTTAATCAGAACCTCGAGCCAGAACCTTTAGTTTTAAGACAGTTGAATAGCCATAAGGGCACCAAGGCGCCCTGATGGCTGACTTACGTCATGATGCTACTTTTTGAAATGTTCGACTAACCATAACTTTAAATCCGCCAACTTCATCGGCTTAGCAAAGAGATAACCTTGTAAAAAATGGACTTGGCGACTGGTCAAATAGTCTGCCTGCTCCTGCGTTTCAACCCCTTCAGCCACCACCACATAATTCATCTTATGGGAGAGCTCAATAATGGTATCGAGCACGTGGGAAGTCACGGAATCCTGCCCTATGGTATCGATGAAGCATTTATCGATTTTCAAGTAATCTAATGGCATGGTTTGTAACAAAGATAAGGTTGTTTGCCCAGTACCAAAGTCATCGATAGCCACTAAAATCCCCAACTGGCGTAAGCTTTCAATGCGCTGGCAAATATCCGGCGTTAATAATTGCCGTTCGGTGATTTCGATTAAAGGCTTAACGCCAATACGATCCAAAGAATCCCGCAGATGAATAAATTTCGACTCGATATCATCTTGGGTAAAATGCTCTGGCGCCACGTTGAACGCGACTCTAAAGCCCGATTCAACCTTCATATTAGCAAAATCTTTTAATGCCTTTTCGAAGATATAATTGGTCAATGGAACAATCAACTTGCTCTCTTCGGCGATAGGAATAAACAAATCAGGCCGTACTAAGCCCATTTGTGGGTGCTGCCAACGCACTAATGCCTCGACTCCTTTGGCCTTGCCGTCCTCAGCACAGATCACAGGTTGATAAACCAAAAAGAACTCTTCGTTCTCTATCCCGCTACGAATATCATCAGCAAGGGAGTGACGAGATAACCGTGAATAGAGCACAAACAAGATAGAACCCGTAATCAAAATAATGCTAAAGGGTAATGAGATGGCAAAAAATATCCAAAAAAAATGCCTAAAAAAAGCAGGTGACATTTCTAGTAACACTGAAAAATTGTGCTCATCAGAATCTAAAGTCATTACCTCATTTTTGATAAATCCGAGTGACTCTGGAATCGTTTTTCCATTGATGGATAAAGCGACATTGATAACTGCGCTGGGAAACACATCGGGCTGTACAAAGGAATCTACTAAATATTTCCCTTCAATGATCACAGCGGCGCCGTGTTTAGATTTAGGGTCCCATTTAGATGACACTATCGCGGGCACCTCAGGCATAAAAGGCGTGCCCGCAGTAATAAACTGATTAGATATTTCAAGATTTTCGGTAACACTAACAATGCTCAAGGGAATATCAATATCACCGGTTTTAGATGAGCAATAAACGCGTTGTGAATCAAATATTAAAGCTGAACGAAAGTAAGGTTGGAACAACATATAGTTGTATAACTCTTGACACTCAGAATCCTTCAATGCCAATGCATAATGGCTGATTTCATCGGCATGAGAGATCAAAGTATCTATGTGATCTACATAAATAGCCCCCACACCTTTGACTTTATCTTCAACAAAATACTGTGCAGAGAGATAACTTGCAACAGCAGCAATTCCAATTGGAAACAATATGACTGCCAGCCATTGCCATAATGGCAGATTTAATTTTGCTAACTTTTTTCGCATATATCCTTAACTCACACAGCGCTCGGTTAAAAATAGTATCAAAATCTATGGAGTAAGACGTGTGTATATTTGTATCTCAGCGAATGTTTGCTTGATATAAATACACTGAATCGAGTTCTATTTTAGTCTAAAAAACCAGCATACCTTCTATTAATTTAGTCTATTCCCACATCACCAAAATAGCGGCGATAGCGATCAAGACTAACCCTAGCATATCTTTTATCTTTACTTTTTCCTTCAGCCAAAAGGTGGCAATCAAGATCATAAAGAAAACTTCAACTTGGCCTAAGGTTTTAACATAGGGCACAGCCTGCAACGACATAGCACTAAACCAACCGATAGAACCTAAACAACTGGCGGTACTGGTGAGTAAGGTTAGCTTAGGTCGCTGCCATAACGCGGCCAGTGTGGATTTATCCTTAAGTAACAGATAACTGACTAACACTAAGGTCTGTAGACTAATCACGAATAACAGCACCCAAGCAGCGCTATGGGGGAAACCCACATTCAAACATAAACTCGCTTCTCGTACCCAAAGCGATGTCAGCGCAAACGAAGTACCGCAAGCCAAACCAATCAATACTGTATTGAGCGACAGACTTCGCAGGCCTTGTTTGGCACTCATGAGAAAAATTGCCACACCACCCAACAACACTCCCGACCAACCTAAAAGGGATAAATGCGTCCCAAAAAACACTGTGCCTAACACAGCCGCGACCACGGCTTCACTCTTGGCTAGCCCAGCACCAACGGCAAAGTTCTGTTGCTTGAACAATTTCACCATCAAGCCCGTCGCGAGGATTTGCATCGCCGATGCTCCGAGAATAAAACCGATAAAACGATCGCTAAAATCGGGGATTCCGACATCCTGCCAAAGATATAAGCTCGCCAGATACACGGCGGCAATCGGCCCAGCCCAAATAAAACGCGCTAAGGTCACGCCCGCAACACTCACTTCTTTACTCAGCTGGCTTTGAAACGCATTACGCCAAGCCTGCATAAATGCCGCCAGCAAAGTGAGTAAGATCCACATAAAGGTATTCCGTAAAGAATCTGGTCGGCTATAAAAACAAGATTGTTAGGCAAAGCCCATCATAAAACATTAATGTTTCAGATAGCTACGGGGCTATACCAATCACATTCCTCAACTGAAAAACAAAAGCCCCGAACGAGTCGAGGCTTTGGGATTAAGTCACTAATTCATTAAGTCTTAGCTTGCGATTACTTACTGGTATCGATTGGCTCGAAGGATTTCACCAAATCGTCGATCGCTTTCATTTGCTTCAGATAATTTTCTAACTGATGTAAAGGCAGCGCACATGGGCCATCACACTTAGCGTTATCAGGATCGGGGTGCGCCTCAATAAATAGACCCGCTAAACCCAGCGCCATACCACTGCGCGCTAACTCGGTTGCCTGTGCGCGACGTCCACCCGCTGAATCTGCACGACCACCAGGGCGTTGCAGCGCATGGGTCGCATCGAAAATCACCGGATAGCCAGATTGCTTCATCTCGTCCATACCCAACATATCAACGACTAAGTTGTTATATCCAAAGCTTGAACCACGTTCACACAGGATGATCTCGTCATTACCCGCTTCGTTAAACTTAGTGATGATATGGCGCATTTCATGTGGTGCTAAAAACTGTGGCTTTTTCACATTGATGATAGCGCCAGTTTTTGCCATCGCGACAACCAAATCTGTCTGGCGGGCTAGAAATGCAGGTAACTGAATAATATCAACTACTTCTGCCACTGGCGCACACTGATGCACTTCATGCACGTCGGTGATCAAAGGTAAATTAAAGGTCTTTTTAATCTCTTCAAAAATCTTTAAACCTTCCTCCATACCTGGACCGCGGTAAGAGTTAATCGAAGAACGATTCGCCTTATCAAAAGACGCCTTAAATATATAAGGGATCCCCAGCTTTTGAGTCACTTCGGCGTAGGTTTCAGCAATCGACATAGCGAGATCGCGAGACTCAAGCACGTTCATGCCACCAAACAACACGAAAGGTTTATCGTTGGCAATCTCGATTGAACCTAGGTTTATGATTTTATTACTCATCGCAACTTCTCTCTAAAATGCTGGAACCTTTCCCAGCGGTGAATAGGAGCTAAGGCGGTTATACCGCAACTAACTGTAAAATTTGACCACAAATCCATGCCATATAGGTTCCTAACGCATAACCTAATACGGCTAACAGTACGCCCACGGGTGCTAAAGCGGGGTGAAATGCCGCCGCAACTACAGGGGCTGACGCAGCGCCACCCACATTCGCTTGGCTGCCTACGGCCATATAAAATAACGGGGCTTTAATCAGCTTAGCCACCAGTAACATAAAGCTTGCGTGAACGATCATCCACACAATACCAATTAAAAAGTACAATGGCGTATCGAGCACCTTACTCACATCCATATGTAGACCAATGGTCGCAACTAAGATGTAAAGGAAGGCTGAAGCCACTTTTGATGCCCCCGCCGCCTCTAAATGACGCACTGGGCTGAATGACATCGCCAAACCAATCGTTGTGACTATCACCACTAGCCAGAAGAATTTAGAGGTTAAACTGTAATCTGCGGTCCAAGGATAGTTCACTTCAAAAAATGGCCCCAGAAAATCAGCGGCGATATGAGCAATACCTGTGATACCAAAGCCTACAGCGACAATCAGCATAAGATCGCGCAGATTAGGAATGCGTGCATTTTCAGCGTGATACTTTTCAACTTTATCTTTTAACGCTTCAATAGCAGAAGTATCCGCACCGGTTTTAGCATCGATCTCTTTCGCTTTTGAGGCCAGAAACAGCAGCACTGCCATCCAAATATTGGCGACTATCACATCGACTGTCACCATCACAGAGAAAATATTACCGCCCACGTCATAAATCTCTTTCATTGCAGCTTGGTTTGCGCCGCCACCAATCCAGCTCCCCGCTAAGGTCGTCATACCACGCCATACCGCATCGGGGCCATCGACCCCAATTAAAGAAGGTTCAATAACCGACACCAGCAACAAGGCGATAGGGCCGCCGATAACGATACCGACAGTGCCAGTTAAAAACATGATCAAAGCTTTCGGCCCTAAACTTAAAATAGCTTTTAAATCAACGCTTAAAATCAATAAGACTAAACAAGCTGGCAGCAAATAACGGGATGCTACAAAATACAGTTGTGAGGTATTACCATCGATTACCCCAAAGGTATTCAATAACGATGGCAAGAAATAGCACAATAAAAGGGCGGGAATAAAACGATAAAACTTCTGCCAAAAAGGATGACTACTGCTACTGGTATAAAATACAAAACCTAGAATTGTCGCGAGTATTCCTAACGCCGTGGCATCGTTCGTCACTAAAGCCGTGCTTGTCATGCTAATTTCTCCCTGTTGATACAGTTATTATTTTTATTAGAGACTTAACTTTTAAGTCCCTGGGTCAAACTTCCATCTGCCCAGTGTTATTATTTTTGCGGATTGAATTCGTTAATAAAAGTTGAATAAATAAGAAGAGCCCCGAAAGGCTCTGCTTTAGTGATAAACCTCGGCGTGTTCGTTTAATTCTTTGAGCTGCATCTTCACTATCTCGATCACGGGATCGTGAGGACTATTATCAACAAAATGCTGCAGATCGGCGGCGGCCACATTAATACAACCCAACTGCTGTGCAATAAACGCCCGCTCACGATTCAAATGCACATCGTCAACATGCCATTGCAATAGCAGACTGCAACACTCCATCGCTGCCTCAAATTGATGCGACACTATGCAACCCGCCTTGAGCTCATGCAGCATACGCGTCAGCAGTTTTTTCACCGTTGCAGGCTTTAAGTAACTCGCCTTAAGCTCAGCAGCATTACCTAACTCGCCGCGCACTAACACGTGCAACTGGTGACGGGTGAGTTCCTTGCCCGTTAAAGGATCCAAATAACTCACTTCACCGCCAATCTTACAACGCAGCACCGTATTGCCAGGTAGCAATATGGGTTCGAGTTCAAGATCTAACTGCTTCGCCAGCAACATCAATACCGTCGCCAGCGTTGTACTATTACCTTGGCGACTAATTAAGCAAGTACCTAAATCTGCCGCCTCTGTACTGAAGTAGTTCTCACGAACACAAAAACCTAAATCCTCGTAAAACCAATGCAACAGCGCATTAAAACGCTGTTGTTGATCAACCAAGTAATGACTTAATACGGCTCCCGCCATTTCAAACCAAGCCCATTTAGCGGCTTCAAGTTTAGAAAATCCAAGGTGCGCACCTACATCCAATGCCGACTCGGGCAATGAAATGCCATCTTGCAGAGTGTAGTTACCCATTAACCCAATAATACCGCTTGTTTAAAATGAGCCAATTTAGCAGCATAAACCAACCAACCTATCGCGCCTAAGTAAGCAAACACTTTGAACAATTTGTTTCTATTCGCTTTTATGGCAATGGCGCCTAGGACAATGTAAGCAACTACAGCACCGATTTTTTCGGTCATCCAAGGATCCACAAAAGGAAATTGCTGGATCATAAAACACAAAGTTAAGCCCGACAGCAATAGGAAAGTGTCGATAACATGGGGCGCTATCTTGAGCAGCTTCTTCTCCATCAGAGCCGATTGGCGCAGATGCAGGACAAAGCGAACGGTAAGCAGTAACACGCTCAACGCGATAAAGGTAAAATGCAGATGTTTAACCGCAGGATATAGACTGTAAAAAGTTTCCATTACGATACTTATGGCCAGTGACAAAGGCGCTAGTTTACCCTAATCCTTGACGGCATACCAATGCCTATCAGCCTAGATATTCAGAGCTAACATCATAAAAAATCAAACGAGAAGTGACGATGAATTTAAGCTTAATTAACGATGAATCAACCGAGTTCGCCGACGCTGTAAAACAAAAAATTGTCGAGTTCAACCAAGTCCAATGGCAGGGGCTTAGCCGTAAAAATCTCGGACTCAAACTACAGGACTCCGAAGGTAAACTGTTAGCAGGGATCAGCGGTAAAACCTTCGGCAATTGGTTGTTAATCGATTATCTGTGGGTCGATGATTCTTTAAGACACCAAAGTATCGGCACGCACTTATTGTTAGCCGCAGAAAGCCAAGCAAAAGAACGCGGCTGCCAATTTGCCCTACTCGATACCTTAGATTTTCAAGCTAAGCCCTTTTATGAGCGCCACAACTATCGCGTGCAGTGGATACAACCAGCCTACCCAGAAACCGGCAGTAAATTCTTTATGGTAAAAGTCTTGTGATATTTAAGGTTTGGGATCTTCACCTTACACCAACTTAAGGTCGCCCTATAGAAGACAAAAACGCCATTGGCAATAACCAATGGCGTTCGATAAATCGGCATAACTAGGTAAATATCTTCACTTAAAGCAGAGTTATTACTCCGCCCATTTACCCATAGTGCATCTGTCATTACTGCCAAAGTCTCGCACTGTGGCGACATTCTCATAGCCCAGTTCAATAAGCTTAGCTCTGAGTTTCACAGCCTGCTCAAAACCATGTTCGAGCAGGATATAGCCGTTAGGCTTTAAGTAATCTCGGGCTGTGTTGGCAATATAATAAAGATCGGCAAAGCCATCCTCGGCGGCGGTTAACGCGCTTTGGGGCTCGAAACGCACGTCACCTTGGTGCAAGTGTTCGTCAGCTTCATCAATATAGGGCGGATTTGAGACGATTAAATCAAAATCCCGCGACTTTACGGCACTGAACCAGTCACTCTGGAGAATTTCGACCTGTGGCAGCTTTAAGTTCTCGCGGTTCGCGATAGCCAAAGCCACGGCATCATCGACTTTATCGACCGCGGTGATTTGCCATGACTCACGCTCAGAGGCCAATGCCAGCGCAATTGCCCCAGTGCCTGTGCCTAAATCGAGCACTTTGGCGTAGGTGGAAAGCGGCATGTTCAAGGCGGTTTCAACCAGAATTTCCGTATCAGGACGCGGGATCAAAGTGGTGTCGTTCACGATAAAAGGCAACGACCAAAATTCGCGCTCACCGACAATATGTGCCACAGGCACGCCCTTTTGGCGTTTCTGTACCATTTGCTGGAAGCGTTTCCACTGTTCAACCGTTAGGGATTTTTCAGGCCAAGTATACAAATAGCTGCGGCTTTTATTGAGGCAATATAACAACAAAACCTCTGCATCCAGATGAGCGGATTCAGAGGTTGATGCTAACTGCACATAAGCCCATTGCAGGGCTTCGGCTATGCTAGATTGATCTGACAAAATTACCCCTGCTCGTCAGCCAGTGCGGCTAACTGATCGGCTTGATGCTCTTGCATCAGAGGCAATAAAATAGCATCGAGATCGCCTTCCATTACTTCGTTCAAGCGATATAAGGTCAAGTTGATGCGGTGTTCGCTCACGCGGCCTTGCGGGAAGTTGTAAGTACGTACACGTTCGGAGCGATCGCCACTGGCAACCAGACTACGACGGGTCGATTCTTCGGCGCTGCGGCGTTTTTCGTCTTCAACAGCTTGAATACGTGCGGCCAGTACACTCATGGCTTGGGCACGGTTCTTGTGTTGCGAACGTTGATCTTGGCATTCCACCACGATCCCAGTAGGAATATGGGTGATTCGAATAGCTGAGTCAGTTTTGTTAACGTGCTGACCACCCGCGCCCGATGAACGATAAGTATCGACTTTCAGATCGGCTGGATTGATTGAAATCGCTTCCGCTTCAGGCACTTCGTGAAGTACCACAACAGTAACCGCTGAAGTATGCACACGTCCTTGGGATTCGGTTTCTGGCACACGCTGTACACGGTGGCCGCCGGATTCAAACTTAAGTTTGCCGTATACGCCTTCACCGCTGACCTTCATGATCACTTCTTTAAAGCCACCATGTTCGCCTTCGTTACAGCTCATGATTTCGATCTGCCAGCGATTTGCTTCAGCATAACGGCTGTACATGCGGAATAAGTCACCTGCAAAAATAGCCGCTTCATCGCCACCTGCACCAGCGCGGATCTCAACGAAGGCGTTTTTATCGTCGTCAGGATCTTTTGGCAATAATAGAATTTGCAATTCGTCTTCGAGTTGCTCGAGTTTGGCCTTAGCGGCTTTCATCTCTTCCTGCGCCATTTCACGCATTTCAGCATCGTCTTCTTCCAGCATTTCTTTGGCAGAATCGAGATCGGCCTGCGCTTGCTGATAGGCTTTAAAGCCAGCAACAACGTCTTCTAACTGGGCATATTCTTTCGATAACGCACGAAACCTGTCTTGATCAGAAATGACGCTAGCATCACCCAGCAAAGCCATGACTTCTTCATTGCGCTCGAGCAAGCCTTCCAGCTTGCGGATAACGGATTCCTTCATTTAACTCGCTAACCTTAGTTTTTATCTAATCCAAGCGCTGATCTTAACTGACCGAGAGTATTCAAATCGCCCTGACGACTCGCTGCCGTGAGGGCCTGTGTCGGTGCGTGGATAAGTTTATTGGTCAGGCGATTGGCTAGTTCAATCAATACCTGCTCAGTGTCTGAGCCCTGGGCTAATTTATTCAAGGCGCGTTCCACTAACTCATCTTTTACCGCCATGCTCTGGCTGCGATACTCGCGAATACTGTCGACCGACTCTAAAGAACGGATCCAATCCATAAATAGGAAAGATTGTTCTTCAGTAATTACTTCAGCTTGCTCGGCGGCTTCTTTTCGAGAAGCCATATTCTGTTCAATAATGCTATGCAGGTCGTCCACTGTATACAGAAACGCGTCATCCAAATCGGCGACTTCCGGCTCAATATCCCGGGGAACTGCTATATCAACCAATAACATAGGTTGATGGCGACGCTGCTTTAGCGCTTTTTCGACCATGCCTTTACCTAGGATAGGCAGAGGGCTGGCGGTAGAGGATATCACGATATCGGCTTTTGGGAGATAATCTGGTATCTGCGCCAGTGTAATTGCTGTTGCGCCAAACTCCTCGCACATGCCTTGGGCACGTTCTAACGTCCGATTTGCTACGACCATTGAAGCCACACCGTTATCTTTAAGATGCTTCGCAACCAATTCTATGGTTTCACCTGCGCCAATCAACAGTACTTTAGTGGTCGATATTGATGAGAAAATATGTTTCGCCATGCTTACCGCGGCAAATGCCACAGAAACTGCGGCGGCGCCAATTTCAGTGTCAGTGCGGACTTTCTTAGCGACTGAAAAAGTATTCTGAAAAAGTCTATCTATGGTTAGTGCAACCGTACCAGCCTCTTTAGCCTTAACGAACGCTTGCTTTACTTGACCGAGAATCTGCGGCTCACCAAGGATCAAAGAATCGAGCCCAGAGGCTACGCGCATCAAATGCCTGACGGCATCTTGACCGTGATAGTTATAGAGGCAAGGTGCTACATCCTCATGATCTAGGCCGTGATATTCTTCAAGCCACGCAATAATATCGGCCTCATCGCCGTTGTTGCAATACAACTCAGTGCGATTACAGGTCGAGACAATAACGGCTTCACCCGAGCGTGTACGACTGGCCAGACTCTTCATAGCGTCATGAATTTTGTCCGGAGAGAAGGCGACTTTCTCACGCAGGTCTACCGTGGCTGTTTTATGGTTAATACCGATTGCTACAAGGCTCATCTGACTCTTTCTAGATTCTTGGCGACTCTCTTAATAAGGGCATTCTACTGAATTGGCCCAACTAAAAACAGAATACGCTTAACAAAACCGAATAAAGGTCTAACTTCTTACCTAAATTTTCTATCAATAATAGGTAAGGCAAAATTTGTCCCAAGGGAGCAAATCTAAGTGACCGCCGATGGAAATTTTACGTTTGGCATTGGTATTCTTTCCAAGCCCTCGTATCATAAGGACTTTGGTATATCAGTCATAGATGAATAATTTGAAGCGCCTCACAAAAACCATTTTCTCTTGTTTTACCTTAAGCGCCCTACTCTTACTGGCGGGGTGTGAAACTTTGCCGCCGATGACTGACTTAAGCCCAATCACAGTCAATGATGCGCGCCAAGCCAAAGCTTGGGAATTACAGGGAAAACTAGCGATAAAAACTCCCGACGATAAACTCAGTGCCAATATCTACTGGCGCCACAGTGAAGATCGCGATGAACTCACACTCACGACTATGCTAGGTACAACGGTGTTGACGCTTAATTCAACCTCAAACTCTGCCCATTTACATATCGATGGCAAAGATTTTCGCGACGATAATGCCCAGCGTTTACTCGAGCGCGTCAGCGGTTGGTCCATCCCCTTGGCCGATTTACCTTTATGGATCACCGGCCAAGTTGGCCCGAATGACCAAGTACTGGAAAGCGATAGCCAAGGCAAACCCAAACAGCTCACGAACACTCAAACCCCACCGCCTTGGCAGGTCACATTTTTAAGTTGGCAATCCCAGAGCGGCGCCAACGTGCCCCATCAATTAAAGCTTGAGCGTGGTGACTTACAACTCAAACTACAACTGAATCAATGGCAAGCTCTTGGCAAGCCCGCGATCTTAGTCGGAGAACAACCTTAACATGCCCGCTGCAATTTCCCGCAATTGGCCTGCGCCTGCCAAGCTCAACTTGTTTTTACACATTAATGGCCGCCGCGCCGACGGTTACCACGAACTGCAAACCTTGTTTCAGTTTATCGATTGCTGCGACATGCTCGATTTTAAGGTCACTGAAACCGCAGAACTGATTTTGCACTCCAATATCTCTAATGTTGTCGCCGATAGCGATAACTTAATTCTGCGAGCCGCAAAATCATTACAACAAACCACAGGCTTTACTGGCGGCGCCGAAATCTGGTTGGATAAACGTCTACCCATGGGCGGAGGTTTAGGTGGCGGCTCGTCAGATGCTGCCACCACCTTAGTGGCACTGAACACATTATGGAACACCCAATTATCGACCGAAGAACTGGCTAAAATCGGCCTTAAACTTGGTGCCGATATTCCTGTTTTTATTCATGGTTTCGCCGCTTTTGCCGAAGGTGTAGGTGAACGCTTACAAGCGGTAAATCCGAGTGAGCTTTGGTACTTAATCATCGCACCCGATGCCCATGTATCCACCGCTGAAGTATTCCAAGATCCACTTTTACCACGTGATACCCCGAAACTGGCCATAGATACCTTAATGAACCAACCTTGGGCAAATGATTGTCAAAAACTAGTCGTTTCTAAATACCCTCAAGTTGCCAAGGCATTAGGCTGGCTGCTAGAATATGCGCCGTCGAGAATGACAGGAACAGGCGCATGCGTGTTCGGGGAATTCACACAAAAGCAACAAGCTCTCGCAGCCTTGGCGAAATTACCGTCTGAAATGCAAGGATTTGTTGCACAAGGGATGAATCTTTCGCCGCTCATCACGCGACTCAGTCACCCTTAAACTACTTTCTTCTAGAGTAACCACTTAACGATAACGCCTCGGGTTCCTCCCGTCCCTACATCGTCGTTACTCTAGCCACTAAAATATAAAGCAAACGCCTGAGGTTCATACAGTGCCCGACATCAAGCTCTTTGCTGGGAACGCCACCCCCAGTCTCGCTAAAAAGATAGCCGATCGTCTATTTTGCAAACTCGGAGACGCAGTGGTTGGTCGTTTCAGCGATGGTGAAATCAGTGTCCAAATTAACGAAAATGTACGTGGGGCCGATGTGTTCATCATCCAATCCACTTGTGCGCCGACAAACGACAACCTGATGGAACTCATCGTGATGGTTGACGCGCTACGCCGTGCATCTGCTGGCCGTATCACAGCTGTTATTCCTTACTTTGGTTATGCACGTCAAGACCGTCGCGTTCGTAGCGCCCGTGTACCTATTACTGCAAAAGTGGTTGCCGATTTCCTGTCTAGCGTGGGTGTTGACCGCGTTCTGACCTGTGACCTGCACGCTGAGCAAATCCAAGGTTTCTTCGACGTTCCCGTTGATAACGTATTCGGTAGCCCAGTGCTGCTAGAAGATATGTTAGCGAAGAACTTAGATAATCCAGTCGTTGTTTCTCCAGACATCGGTGGTGTTGTTCGCGCTCGCGCAGTAGCAAAACTGTTGGATGATTCTGATTTAGCGATCATTGATAAACGTCGCCCACAAGCGAACGTTGCGCAAGTTATGCACATCATTGGTGATGTTCAAGGTCGTGACTGCATTATCGTTGACGATATGATCGACACAGGCGGCACTCTGTGTAAAGCGGCTGAAGCCTTAAAAGAACATGGTGCGAACCGCGTATTTGCTTACGCAACTCACCCAGTGTTCTCTGGCAAAGCGGCTGAAAATATCGCTAACTCAGTGATTGATGAAGTGATTGTGACTGACACTGTTCCTTTAAGCCCAGAAATGTTGAAAGTGGCTAAAGTAACTCAGTTAACTATGTCTGCGGTACTGGCTGAGGCAATTCGTCGCGTAAGCAACGAAGAGTCTATTTCTGCCATGTTCCGTCACTAATAGTTCCGTCGCTAACAGTTCGGTCACTGAACGTTCTGACTAATCTGAGCGGTTCCAATGCACAGCTTGCTGTTTTAACGAATCACTAAGCTTGCAGAGCTAATTACTCAGACATAAAAACGCACTCATCGGAGTGCGTTTTTGTTAGTGTATTTTTTAAGCCAGCTTCTGATCATCAGATGTAAACTGGCTTCTACGCATTAGATTTTAAAATTACTCACCGCACGGAATAAGAACTCAGCCTGCGCCTTAAGCTCATCCGATGCGGACGCATTTGCATCTGCCGCATGGGATGACTCCTCAGCGATATCGCGGATCACCACCACGTTCTTGTTCACTTCGGCCGCCACCATACTTTGTTCTTCAATAGCCGCCGCAATTTGAGTACTCATGTCCATAATATTACGCACGTCGTTATTGATAAGCTTCAATAAAGCGCCAGCACTTGCCGCTTGTTCAGCGCTTTCAACGCCTTGTTTTTGGCTAGATTCCATCAATTGCACAATCGATCGGGTACGCGTCTGCAGGGTTTGAATGATGTTAGCAATCTCTTGGGTTGACGATTGCGTCCGCATCGCTAAGTTACGCACTTCATCGGCAACCACAGCAAAACCACGGCCCTGCTCACCCGCACGCGCCGCTTCAATCGCGGCATTCAAGGCTAAAAGGTTAGTCTGCTCAGCAATGCCGCGGATCACATCTAACACGCTACCGATAGTCTCGCTGTCACGTTCCAATTCGTTAACGACCGCTGCTGAGCTATTCAACTGCTCAGCAAGTGACTGGATTTTATGTATCGTTTGCTCAACCTCTAATTGACCACTTTGGGCATTATCGTGGGTCTGACCCGCTTTTGATGCCGCTAATTCGGTTGTTTTAGCAATTTCCTCAATCGTTGCGCCCATCTCAGTGATTGCTGTTGCGACCATGTCGGTCTCATTAAGTTGTTGGCCCACACCTTCGGAGGCGAGCATGGCATTTTCTGAAACACGTTTACAGGAAGTGTTAATCGTTGCGACCGACTCAATCACTTGCTCAATCAGCTGTTGGAAGCTACTCACCATGCTATTGAAATGCTGTGCAATTTCACCAAGTTCATCTTGGGTGGAGGCATCGCACCTCAATGTCAGATCTTTACTCACTTCGATGCGAGAAATGATCTGCGTGATACGCTCAACCGGCGCGATAATACTGCGGAGAATCAAGTAGGTAATGATTGATAGTAGTAACGCAATAAAGATAAACACAGTAATACCGACATTAACACTACTACTCTCAGCATCATCAATGGCCTTAAGTGCTAAGTTATGTAAGTCATTCGCACTACTTTCAGTTTGTAGGTTAGCAGCGATAAGACGCGCCATAGTGCCATCCTTCTCTGTCAAACCAAGTTGCTGCTCCTTATTAATTAAGCTTTTGAAATCTTTCTGATACTGAGTAATAAGCTCTTCAATTTTCCGTTGAGTATCAATATCGATACTCGAGGCATGAAGCTTGTCATTAAACTTACCAATATTGGTATCGAAGGTTTCAACATAACTTAACTCACGACGCAGCATAAAATCCTTTTCGTTACGCCTAAGTTGTAGCATAGCCACTTCGAGTGCGGGCTGATCAAATTCCTTGAGTAGCGTTTCAACATTATGTACCGCAGTGCGCAATGTGCCGTACAAACCTGTTTTAGGTGTTAAGCCAATTTCCTGCTGTAGTAACACCACTTCAGAGAAAGCGGCTTGATACTGATTTAAATTACTGTCGAAACTTTCAAGCGATGCCGTCGACATACCGTAGTCTTTAAACACTCTCTCTAACTCGGGGACAATACTGTCGATTGCCATGTGGCTTTGCTTATGCCGCTCGACATATTTTAAATCCTTACGAGCGAAGAAATCCTTTTCGTTTTTACGCAGCATCAAAACATCGCGCTCTAACTCAAGCACACTTTGAGCCGCGTTAGAAAGTTCCGATTTCACCGAATTTGAATAGAGTTGTAATCCAAACATGGCAATTAGTGCCGAAATAGACACTGCAGCACTGAGTAACAACTTTGAGCGGATTAACATAGAAAGTCCCCGAATATATAATCTATCTTAAAAAGATAGCTGGAAATTAAGCCTTTAACAGCGCAAACATAGCAATACATTAAAAGTTCACATCAAATACTTTGATAGCTTGTCGATTTAAGCTCCCATACTGTGAGTACCGCATTATTTTTAACTTAGTTCTTCAGGGTGATACCCTACCGTTACTACAAAGTATTTCGTTTTAATTACGTTAAATATACCGTCTCAAAGCAGATGTAAGTGTCATAATATCAATTGATATAAAATGAATTACTTCATTAGCTTAGCAGTACTTTTTCGGGAGAATTCTACTACAAATTACAAAAATGTTACGCTGGATAATTGATCTAAATAAAATATATTTTTTAAGGTTCCAAACCTTTTGTAGCGCCCACAGCGTCAAAACTACAACACTCAATCATTATGGCAGGAAATTACAGTGACAGCAGGGATCCTCCCACTCAATGGCTCAATGTCTGACTTTGAACTGGTCACCTTAGCGAGCCAAGGAGACAAAACTGCCTTCAAGTTGCTGTATCAAAGCCATTACCAACGTATTTACGCCCTATCACTGCGCCTTTGCGGCCATAGCGCTATGGCCGAAGAAATTACCCAAGAGTGTTTTATTTTAGTGTGGCAGAAGTTGCCACAATTTCGAGGTGAGAGTCAGTTTTCCACTTGGTTACACAGTATTTGTGTCAATCAAGCATTGAGCAGCATTCGTAAACAAAAGTCCTTTTGGTCACGATTTATTCCGCTGGAACATGAAACTGAGCCCTTAAGCTCTGATAGCAGCTATAGCGGATTAGATAAGTTAATTTTCAAACTGCCAGAACGCGCTCGCATGGTTTTCGTACTCTGTGCAATCGAAGGTTATCAACATGATGAAATCGCTGACTTACTTGGCATTGCCGTCGGCACTAGCAAGACCCAATACCATAGAGCTAAGCAACTACTACAGGAGATGCTGTAATGACGTTAACGCCGCTTTCCCGTGAACAACAGCTTGAGCAATTGATCAATAGCGCGCCCAAAGAGATGTCGCCTACACATGATCTGTGGCAAGGCATTGAAAAACGCATGGATAAAACGCTGATAGCCCAAACGTACAAACCCCAGAAGAGTCACGCTTGGGCGATAGCGGCTTCGTTTATTATTCTAGCGGCATTGGGATATACCCAATTGCCCTATTTCAACTCATTCATAATGCAGCAGACAGAGCTTGCCCAGAACCAAGCTATGCCAGAGCAACCAGGAGATGCGGCCTTACATTTATTACTCACCCAAATTGCAACATCGCACCAAACGCAAGTGGACAACCTAGAACAGGCGCCAAATGCGCTAATGTGGCAAACGAGCAGTTTCAGCGCACCCGTTGAGCAAGGTTTAACTGAGCTAAGGCTCGCGGCAACACAGATTTACCAAGCTTTACAAGCAAATCCAACCGATAAACAACTTTGGCAACTCTGGCTTTGGGTGCAGCAGCGTGAGCTCGACCTATTACAACAGGGCCAAAAATTACCCATTAGAAACTCGACACAAGGAAACACCCTATGAGCAACCGCAATCTCACTAAAGCTAGCCTATTGGTTTCGACACTCTGTTTAGGCTTAATGGGCAATGTGTTAGCAGCACAAAGCGTTGATAAACAGTTAAGTGTCAGCAGCGACACTCAACTGCAGATCAAAGTCCAACGCGGTGATGTGACCATTCAAACATGGGACAAGAGTGAAGTGAGTGTCACTGGTACATTAGATAAATTGAGCGAAGGCTTTGTGTTTGAGCAACAGGGAAATAGTCTCAATATCGAAGACAAAATGCCTCGCCACTATAATGGCAATAATGACAAAGGATCACAGCTCACCATTAAAGTCCCAAAAACGGTTAAACTCAGTGCAGATACCATCTCTGCCAATCTGCAAGTTGCCGAAACTCAAGGTGAACTGGATTTGAATACGGTAAGCGGCAATATCAACGCCAACAACTTAAGTGGTAAACCTGAGTTACATACAGTCTCTGGCGATATCACAACCAAAGCACTTGATGGAAAAATCAAATTAGAAACCGTATCCGGCACGATTCAGGACACTGACAGTAAAGGAGAAATGAATTATCGCCTCGTTAGCGGTGACTTAAAAAGCCACACTCAGGCAGAAAAAGTCACGATTGAACAAGTCTCAGGTGAAGTGAATGCTAACTTTAGTGTCACCAAGGAAATCGAGCTCAGAACCGTCAGCGGAGATTCACAAGTGTCACTCGCTAAAAACTTCAACAAAGCGAATTTAGAAAGTGTGAGTGGCGATATTACCGTGATCTTTAATGATGTTCCCGATGCAAGCTTCAACTTAGATGGTGGTCCTGGTGGAAAAATCAACAACGGTTTAACCCAAGATGTACCGCAAAAACAAAAATATGTACCAAGCACAGAGTTATCATTCCAAACAGGCTCTGGTGCAGCCAACGTGAAGATGAATACCATCAGCGGTCATCTGATTTTAAAGAAACAGTAATAAAAGCTATTTAGCACAAATAAAAATGCCGCCAAAGTAAAACTCGGGCGGCATTTTTTATATCAAACTCATCAGACTGAAGCTATCTCTTCAGCCGTCAAATATCGCCATTCACCCAGTGCTAAGGTGGGGTCTAATTCAATTTGCCCTACACTTTCACGATGCAACCCTTGTACATGATTGCCCACAGCGGCAAACATACGCTTCACTTGATGATACTTACCTTCGGTGATGGTTAATCGCACTAATTGTGGATCAATAATCTCCAGTAACGCTGGCTTAGTTAGACCATCTTCACTGCGCAATTCAACGCCAGCAGCAAATACCGCAATCAAACTAGCATCCACAGGCTCAGCGAGTTGCACTAAATAGCGTTTGCCACATTCTTTCTTCGGTGAGGTGATCTTATGCGACCATTGGCCATCACTGGTAATCAACACGAGCCCTGTAGTATCGGCATCTAAACGACCAGCAATGTGAAGAGTTTCTGGCTTAGGCACATCCATTAAGCTCAATACCGAAGGGTAGGTTTCATCTATCGTCGAGCAAATAGTGTCTACCGGTTTGTTAAGCATTAAATAACGCTCGCCCACTAAGACAATCGGCTCGCCTTCAAGGCAAACACACATACCTTCAGTCACTTTAAAACCCGAGTCTTTAACGACTAAACCATCACAAGTAATATCACCGCGATGCAGGGCTTTTTTCGCTAATGAGCGAGTCAGTGAGGTACTCTCACAGATAAATTTGTCTAAACGCACGTTAATACTCAACTTCAATAAAGAAAACTGCCGTATTATGAAGCCGACCAGTTCAAAGGGCAAAGAATTGCTGCTCAACGCGAGCTGTGTTTCTATATTAGCCCTTACGCATTGACAGCAATCACCATAGGGAAAGATGCTATGACTGAATTCCAAAAGATGATCACAGGCCAAGAATATGATTGTCTTGACAGCGAACTCTTAAGTTTAAGAACACAACAGCAGCGACTGAATCGACAATTAAATCAAACGATTGCTCAAAATAGCACTGAGTACACCCAACTCTGCCAACAACTTCTGCCCCTTAAATCGCCAGTCGCAACTATCTCCACGCCGATTTTTATCAGTTATGGCATCAATCTCACTCTTGCTGACAGAGTGTTCATCAATGTCAATGTCACCTTGCAGGATAATGCCCCCATTTTTATTGATGAACAGACTATGATTGGCCCCAATGTACAGTTTTATACCTCAAGTCACCCACTTGATGCCGAGCTACGTTGCTCAGGTTTAGAAACCGCTAAAGCGATTCACATCGGCAAACGGGTATGGATTGGCGGCGGCGCAATCATAATGCCAGGAATCACTATTGGTGATGATGCCGTCATCGGTGCTGGCGCCGTAGTAACTAAAAATGTCGCAGCCAAAACAGTGGTTGCAGGCAACCCTGCAAAACGAATTAGGCAACTGAATTAACCCTATTTTAAAATGAGAAATCGAAGTGCTCGCTTACCTGAAAAGGCCTGCATACGGTAACTTTGCAGCTACTGACTTAAATATGCTAACTGGTAACCTTTAGTTACATATCACTCAAGATAAATCCACGATAAACACTGTAATGACCTTGTTTCGATTCCTAGTAAGGCATTAACATAGTTCATTGCGCCTGAAGCAATCCCATTTTGCCAAAATAACAGCCCCAATAATGGGCACAATAATAAACTCGAAGGAAACAACATGAGAAAAGTACTCATTGGGGGACTGTGTGCCTCACTTATCGCAGGCCTGACTGCCTGTAATGACAAGGCTGCCGAAGTTAAAGCACCTGAAACTGCTAAAACAGCCACCGCAGCGGCAGTGACTCAAGCACTAGGTTCTGGAATTGAATTTGCTAATTTTGATAAAGCGATTCGTCCACAAGACGATTTCTATAAATACGTTAACGGCACTTGGCTAAAAAACACTGAGATCCCAGCCGATCGCACTAGCATTGGCGCTTTCTACGATTTACGTGAAAAATCACGTGACGACGTAAAAGCCATTATCGAAGAAGTGGCTGCAACACCCAACCTCGCAGTTGGTACAGATGAGCAAAAAGTGGCCGATTTATATCGTTCATTTATGGATACTGAGACACTCAATAAACTGGGAGTCGCACCAATCCAAGGCGAATTTGATGCTATTAATGCCTTAAAAGATAAGAATGAATTAGTGAAGTACTTCGCCCACAGCCAAATCGCTGGCGCGGGTACCCCAATAGCATTTTATATCGATATCGATGCGAAAAACTCTAGCCGTTACGCAACACATCTCTATCAATATGGCCTAAGCCTGCCAGAGAAAGACTACTACTTTAACGAATCAGAACGCTTCGTTAATATCCGTAAGGCATATGTCGCCCATATCGAAAAAATGTTTACCCTTGCGGGTCTCGCTAATCCTAAAGCCAGTGCTGAAGCTATTTTAGCCTTAGAAACGGCGATTGCTGCTAAGCATTGGGATGTGGTTGAAAACCGCGACAGCACTAAAACCTACAATCTATATCAAGTTAAAGATCTGCCAACACTGGCACCAGATATCGATTGGGCAGGCTACTTAGCCGCTCTTGGCGCTGACAAGCAAACCGATATCATAGTTAACCAACCTAGCTATATCCAAGGGTTAAACGAAGTTTTAAAAACGACTGAGTTAGCCACTTGGAAAACCTATATGCAATGGCAAGTGCTGACGCACGCGGCGAGCAATCTAAGTGAAGCGTTAGACAATGAAAACTTCGCTTTCTTCTCTAAAACCTTAAATGGTCAAGAAGAACAAGAACCTCGTTGGAAGCGTGGCGTTGCAGCCGTCAATGGCGTTCTTGGTGAAGTTGTGGGTAAAGTGTATGTCAAACGTCACTTCACTCCAGAAGCCAAAGACCGTATGCAAGCACTGGTTGAAAACCTGCGTGGTGCTTACGGCGACAGCATCAAAGAATTAACTTGGATGAGCGACAGCACTAAAGTGGCTGCGGCGGATAAATTAGCAAAATTCAACCCGAAAATCGGTTACCCGAACAAATGGGAAGATTACAGTAAGCTGACCATCAAGGCAGACGACTTAGTCGGTAACGCTATGCGTGCCAGCGAAGTTGAACATGCTAAATCACTAGCCAAACTGGGCGCGCCAATCGATAAAGACGAATGGCACATGACGCCACAAACGGTTAACGCTTACTACAACCCAACCATGAATGAAATCGTGTTCCCTGCTGCCATTCTGCAACCACCCTTCTTCAATTTGGCGGCTGACGATGCAGTCAACTACGGTGGTATTGGTGCGGTAATCGGCCATGAAATGGGCCACGGTTTTGACGACCAAGGCGCTAAATTCGATGGCGAAGGCAACATGCGTGATTGGTGGACAGAGCAAGACTTGAAAGAGTTCTCTGCTCGCGGCAAAGCGCTAATCGCACAGTACGATGGTTACGCAGTGTTTGATGATCTGCATGTCAATGGCAGCTTAACCTTAGGCGAGAACATTGGTGACTTGTCAGGTGTGACTATCGCTTATCGTGCTTATAAGAAATCGCTTAACGGTAAAGATGCACCCGTTATCGATGGCTTAACGGGCGATCAACGTTTCTTCATCGGCTTCACGCAAATTTGGCGCGCAAAAGCTAAAGAAGAAGCCATGCGTAACCGCGTAGCGACCGATCCACACTCACCAGCGGAATTCCGCGCACTGGGTGCACTATCTAACATGCCTGAGTTCTACACTACGTATGATGTAAAACCTGGCGATGCCATGTATATCGCACCAGAGAAACGCGTAAAAATTTGGTAAGCCAAATTTAAATCACTGTTCAGCGGTATAAGCTGGCCAACAATGGCGCTCACTGTTACAGGTGGCGCCATTTTTATTTCCTTAAACCACTGAGCCCCATGCGCAAGATGAACAAGTCTTCATGGTTGGTTCAGCTTTAATTAAGCAATAGAAGCCTATGGTGGATGCGTGACCTGAATAACTCACCCATAAGGAAGTAGGCCGCATGACTAAGTTATTTCGTACCTTTTTTATTTTTCTACTCTTATTATCGAGCCGCGCTGGTGTAGCAAATCCTCTCGACATCAGTGACAGTAAAGCAGAACGTGGTAATTACAGTGCAAGACAGGCATCAAGCCATGACCTACAAGGTCTATATGCACTCAGCAGTCAGACCTTCGATGCGCCTCATCAATCCTCGAATGACTTATCCGTGCTCCATCACCAAGCCTATGATGCACAAGCTGAGCTCGCCCAATTACTCACCAAAATTGCCCATTATTCACAGGCACAAGTGATTGTTCCGCCAGTAAAGAGTTACCAAAGAGCAGCCGATAAAGTGGCCACAAAATTTAACGGTGATGCCAGCCAAATTACCGACCTTGCAAGGGCAAGTATTGTGACCGACAGCATTCAAGATCTGATGCAGGCCTACCAAACTTTGAATGAGCACACCCAAGTTGTGAAACAAAAAAACCGCTTTGCCGAACCTAAAGCCTCCGGCTATCGCGATCTCAATCTACTGGTACGCTTACCCCAATCAGGCATGATTGCTGAAGTGCAATTACACCTACAGGATATCGCTGATATCAAAAATGGTCCTGAACATAAGGTATATGAAAAAGTACAGAGGATTGAGGCCAATGCTCGTAAACAACAACGTTCACTAAGTGAGTTTGAACTCGCGCAGATTGCCCAATTACGTCAAGAATCACATAAGTTGTACCACAAGGCATGGCTTAACTATAAACGGGTTGATGAAGCCAGTTTATTAAGAGCATCAGTCGCTTAACTAAAAAGCTTCCACTCTTGCGCTGGTTATCTGTAAAGGTACCAGCGCCTTTTTTTATATTTTACAGTGCCTGAAAAACCATATTAAAAATAAGCTTAAAAAAGCACTCTCTCACATCAAAGCGCCATTTAAGTCGATACGCAAAGAACCTAAAGATAATTAGTTTCAGTAAATAGCCACTATCGCCATGGACGTCCATATGGCTTGCTTCTGTGGTACAAGAATATTGCATTCCAACGCGATTGCTATATAACCTGAGAGCGGTTTAACGAGCCATAACTGCAATCGCATTAAACTCCCCGTTAGTGAGGTTCAGTTGTGGCTTATTGTCTTTCAATTGATAGGCAATGAGTCCCGCAATCATATTCAGCATAAAACCATGCGCGTTGCAGTGTCTTGAGTGCTCTACTTGAGAGATATTTTTTAACTGGTCGTTGATGGTTTCTATGATGAAACGTCTCGACAGCATCGCTCTATCCCACAACAACATTGCCTTCGCTTTCATATTCTTACGCACGTTCGTCACCAACTTCACGCCTTTATCCAGCAATTCACTGGACAGCGCTTTACTGATATACCCTTTATCTGCATAGAGTTTATTCATGTCACTGTGCACCATCTCATTCACCGGTTTTGTGTCATGTACATTTGCAGGCGTCACTTTGGCCGCCACGATTCCGCCTTGATGATTCACAATCAAATGCAGCTTAAAGCCATAAAACCACCCCATGGTGCCTTTACCTCTGCACGCCAGTCCCGCCAAGGTTTTATGGCGATGAATACGTAGGTTATGACACACTTTGATGCTGGTTGAATCTATAAATTCAATGCCAGTGGGGTCACTCTTGAGGCTGGCAAAGTAGCTGCAAAGCGGCACTAAAGTAGTGGGCATCACCTCAAGAAAGCGGGTATAGCTGAGTAAATTAGGAAAAGCAGATTTGTAGAAATGAGCCAGATAGCCGATGTAGAAGTTCTTGAAATCACGGTGGTGGGACATCTGAAAAAGTATGATGATGGTCATCACTTCGCTCATCGTCATACGGCCAGGGCGTTGACGCTTGCGTGTACCATCGGTTAACAGCGTTTTTTCCCATTCTGGAATGAAAACAGCGCAAAAATCATCGACATCGCAAAACACTTCCACTAATTTATGCATAGGCCCTCCGGTGTGATGGGGTTTCTCTTGGTCGAAAGATCCGATCACTTGGAGGGCTATTAGTTCAACATTTCTTATCCCGAGTTCAGGTTATTTATCCATAAGTCCAAGACTTACTTTATAAATAGAGAGCCCCACCAACTCACTTTGACAACAATAACGCCAAGTTACGGGCCATCCCCAGTGAATAACCCAATGATTAATCGAATTAATTATTCAATTCGACTAATTCATGCTGGCAAGAATCACCTGCGTGGCATCAAAACAGGCGAAACATGGCTCGCCGACAGCCAACGCCTGCATTTGAGTCAGTGGCATCACTGAATAGATGATGTCTTTGCCATCAATATCTATGGCTAATTCGGCCTTATCGCCAAGTTCAGTCACGCTCAGCAAACGACCGCTTAGGCAATTTTGCCCATCCACTTCACAGACATGAGTCGTCGCCAGTACAGCGGGGGCTTTAAACAGTAACAACACAGATTTATCCAGGGCTAACTGCAAGCGTTCGCAGCTCGAATGGGTCACTGAAATCTGAATCTGTTGTCCGCCCGCTAAAGTCACGCTGATGTTATCATTTAATCCAAATGAATCAATGCTATTGATACGCCCCGTTAACTGATTGCGGGCGCTGGTGTTGAGGGAGAAATGCGCCATCACATCCAATAAACTGTGCATATCGACGGACTCATCGAGCAAGGCAGCCAAAGCCATTTCTTGTACTTGGGAGGTGATGGAATACACCTTAAGCAACCGTTCGCCAAATTCGGTGAGTTTAGCGCCGCCACCGCCTTTGCCGCCCTTTTCGCTACACACTACGGGTTCGGGCATGGCGGTGTTCATCTCATTAATCGCGTCCCACGCCGCTTTATAACTGATCCCCGCAAGCTTGGCGCCTTGGCTGATCGAGCCTGTGTTGGCGACCTGCTCAAGCAGTCTTATCCGCCTAGGATTGGCGAAGGGCTTATCCCCGAGGTAAAGCGTAAGTAATGCATGTAAATCCATCGTTTATCCCGCACCCAAGTCTGACTTGAGTCCTATTGTCCTTCATCACCTTGAGGATACCAATAAGATTGCCGAGATATTTCAGCAGATCAATACCATTAATCAGCAAGAAACCGCACACAGATCACTAATTGATTGCTTAGGGCTTGAATAATCGATGTATATATTGGTATATAACGATCACTTTTTATCACGGAGGAACACAATGAAATCCATTCACCTTAAGCAATTACTGCGTTTTACCACGGCTTCGTTATTCACAATCGTACTGACATCTAGCCCTATTTTTGCGGCAGACAATGAGCAAGTGACTGTTTTTGCAGCGGCATCGCTCACCAATGCACTTAACGAAATCGGCCAGCAATATGAAAAAGAACACAATACTAAGGTGATATTCTCCTTCGCCTCTTCCTCAACACTGGCAAAACAAGTCGCCAATGGTGCGCCAGCCGATCTGTTTGTCTCGGCGAATCAAAAGTGGATGGATTATCTGGTCGATGCTAAAGCGGTCGATGTTAACAGCCGAAAAACCTTGTTAAAAAATACCTTAGTCTTGATTGCCGAGAAAAATAGTCCCATTACAGAAGTCGTGCTCAATGGCGATTGGGATATTAAAGCCGCATTAAAAGGCAGTCGTATGGCTGTTGGCGATCCAGATCATGTGCCTGCTGGACAATATGCCAAGCAAGCCCTCGAAAACCTCAAGCTATGGCAAGCCGCTGAGCCCTTACTCGCCCGTGCTAACAATGTCCGTGCCGCCCTCGCTTTGGTTGAACAGGGTGAAGCGCCGCTTGGCATAGTGTATTCAACCGATGCGAAAGTCGCTCAAAAGATCAAAATCGTTGGCACCTTCCCAGAAACGAGTTACAGCCCAATTGAATACCCTGTCGCCTTAGTCAAACAAGAATCGACCGCAAGCGCCAAAGCGTTCAATGAGTATCTGCAGGGCCCAAGCGCAAAAAATGTGTTTGAGAAATATGGCTTTGGAGTGAATTAGGGTGCTGAGTGGTTCTTTGTTAAGCGGCTCATTTTTAAGCGGCTCTCTGCTAAGTGGCTCTCTTTTGAGCGACTATGAAATTGCCGCACTGCTGCTCAGCTTAAAGGTGTCATCCGTTGCCGTTATCGCCAGTTTACCCTTGGGTATTTTGTGCGCTTGGTTACTGGCAAGGGTCGAGTTTCCTGGCAAGGCTATATTTGACAGTGTGCTCCATCTACCACTGGTGTTACCGCCCGTGGTAGTGGGTTACCTCTTGCTGATCAGCATGGGCCGCCAAGGTTTTATCGGCCAGTGGTTATTTAATTGGTTTGGTATCAGTTTTAGCTTTAGTTGGCGCGGTGCGGCCCTCGCGGCGGCGATAGTGTCATTCCCGCTGATGGTCAGATCCATACGCCAATCCTTTGAAACCGTTGATATTCGACTCGAGCAGGCCGCACGCACTTTAGGTAGCAGTCGATGGCGAGTATTTCTCACCATCACACTGCCACTCACCTCTCCAGGGATAGTGTCAGGCATGATTATCGCCTTTGCCCGCAGCCTAGGGGAATTTGGCTCGACTATTACCTTCGTTTCTAATATCCCAGGTGAAACCCGTACGATTCCGCTCGCCATGTACTCTTTTATTGAAACTCCGGGAGCCGAATATCAGGCCATGCGTCTGTGCATTATATCGATCGTTATCGCACTCGCGTCTTTACTTGCCTCCCAATGGCTGAGTAAAAAAGCCCTGCAGAGGACGGCAAGCGTATGTTAACAATCAATATTGAAAAACGACTCGGACAACTGCAACTGAAAGTCGATACCCAATTGCCATTGCAAGGCGTGACAGCCGTTTTTGGCCGTTCGGGTGCGGGTAAGACCTCACTAGTGAACCTACTCGGTGGGCTTTCAACCCCAGATAGCGGTGAAATCCGCCTCGGCGACAAACTGCTTTATCAACAAGGCAAAGTGAACCTTCCCCCAGAGAAGCGCCAAATTGGCTATGTATTTCAAGAAGCACGACTGTTCCCGCACTATAGCGTGAAGGGCAATCTCAACTATGGTATGCGTACAGCTAACCCAGTCTTGTTCGATAGAATTGTGCAACTACTAGGGATTGAAAAACTCCTCAGTCGTTATCCCAGCACGCTATCGGGCGGTGAAAAACAACGGGTTGCCATTGGCCGTGCCCTGCTGACATCGCCCGATATGCTGTTGATGGATGAGCCGCTGGCATCACTCGATTTACCCCGTAAACGCGAGTTACTGCCCTACTTGCAAACCTTATCGCAGGAACTAAAACTGCCGATAGTGTATGTGAGCCACAGCTTAGATGAGATCTTACAACTGGCGGATTATATGCTGGTGCTGCATCAGGGGAAATTGATCGCCCAAGGGGCCTTAAGTGAAGTGTGGAATAGCGAGCAAATGCGCCCTTGGGTGCCATTGCAGGAACTCAGCTCACTCCTCAGTGCTAAGGTCGCCGACAGACATCCCGACTACCCCATGACTCGACTCGTGATGGATGATGGAAACTATTTGTGGGTAAATGGCTACCTGGCTGAAACGGCAAAGAAACTCAAAGTGCGTATTCAGGCAAATCATGTCTCGGTTTGCACTGAGCTCCCCAAAGGCTCAAGTATCCGCAACCTGCTAAAGGGAGAAATTAAAGAGTTATACCCCAGTGATAACGGCGAGCAAATCCAATTAAAAATCGCCCTAGGCCGTGATGAACTTTGGGCCAACATCACCCCTTGGGCCTGCGACGAACTGCAACTCACTCATGGCAAAGCGATTTATGCACAAATCAAAGGCGTGACTATGACGCAAATGGATATCGCCGAATCCCACTAGCTCAACCTAGAGCACAGTTCGAAAACCAAATTTCAGGCACAAAAAAAACCGACTCTAGGTCGGTTTTAGTTCCTTCATCAGAAGGATTTGGTACCAGTGGCCAGACTCGAACTGGCACGCTTTTAAGGGCGGGGGATTTTGAAAAGATAGTGCTTAAAACCACTATTATTTTTCAGTAAGTTACGGCATCATTATCGTACTTTGCAAATTCTTTGCAAAACCCACATCAGACTCTGACCATGAGCAAACAACTCGAACGACACGATATCTCAGACGAATTATACGTCTACCTGCAAGACAATAGCGAACGTTGGTACGCGCGGATTAAAGTTGCTGGCAAGTGGATTGCCAAAGCGACTAAACAAAAGGAAAAAGAGAAAGCCATAGCCATGGCTCACCGCCTACAAATGGAATTCGAGTTCATGGCTGAACGTGGCCTTTTTGTTAGCTCCAAACGTTTTCGTGATGTGGCAGATAAAGCCATTAAGGCTATGCAACAGTCTATCGACAATGGTAAGGATATCGAGAAGTACACGACTTATATGCAGGTACTTCGCAAGTATCACATCCCCTTTTTCGAACGCATTTACATCACCTCTATCGACAGCGATAAGCTACGTGAATTTGATAAATGGCGAATAGAGCAATTCGGCCGTGAGCCAGCAAAGTCGACGCTACTGAACCACAATGCCGCTATGCAGCTAGTGTTCAAAGAAGCCGTTGACCAAAAATGGATGTTAGCGGCTCAAGTGCCATCATTGTCGACTAAAGGGGCGGGCTCACAACGGCGAGCGCATTTTTCACATGAAGAATATGAAAAGGCATTCGATGCCGTATTAGCACTTGAGCAAAATAGCCGTAAGGAGAAAACCCGCCAAATTCGTGAGCTGCTCATCGATTACATGGAGTTTGCGGTCTATACAGGTATTCGACCTGGGACTGAGATGGAACATCTTACGTGGGGTGATATTCAAATGGAGTCCAAGGAACACGATGTTGTTTTTTCTATTACGGTTACCAAAGGTAAAACGGTTAAGCACACAGGCACAAGGGAAGTGATATGTCGCGATGAAATCTTTTCCAGTGTTAATGCATTACGTGACCGATTCCCGAACAGAAAGCCTTCTGACAAGCTGTTTCGCTTAGCTGATGGTTCAACCACCAATGAACTGGGTAAAGCTTTTGAAAAAGCCATATCCGAAGCAGGTTTAAAGTCATCTCCGCATGGCGTTAGAACACTTTACTCATTACGCCATACCTACATTACGTGGCAACTGATGTCAGGCAACGTCAGCATGGAAGTGTTGGCTAAACAATGCGGCACCAGCATTGCCATGATTGAACAGCACTACAGCCATGTGACACCAAAGATGTACAGCAAAGAGCTGTCAGGTGTTGACCTTGGTAAGGTTGGCCCCGTAGCAAAAGAGAAAAGCATCACTCGGAAGAGAATAATTGACACCAAGCGTTCGGCACTCTTTAAAGAGTGGCACCTCAACTACAAACAGCGAGGCTGTATTTAAGCCTTAGACAATGCCTAACCTTTTAGTGATGTTCGACTCGGTAGCAACTCATGTGGCTCACAGTCGAGCACCTCTGCAATCTTGTACAACATATCGAGCGTGATGTTCGCCTCCGCTCGTTCTATACGGCCGATATAACTGCGGTCAATCTCTGCACGTAACGCCAATTCATCTTGAGATAAGCCTCTGAGCTTTCTCATTTTGCGCATCGCATGACCAAATTCAGTCGCTAATGTTTTCATAGTGTCTCCTTCGTCACAAGGCAACCACTATGGGAATTTGCTTACCAACTAACCACGGATTATAATCCGCATTTAGTGCATATAGTCCTCATTTAAGTCCTTGAGCAAACCTGAGTTCTGCATGTCTAGCAAAGCCGATTGCTCTTCACGTATCACAAGGAAAGGTAATGAACTCCTACAACGTCATTTTTAAAGGTGAGATAGCAGAAGGAAAAGACCGCCATAAGCTGAGTCAGGCACTGGCAAAGTTTTTGAAAGTCCCCGAGGAAAAAGCACATCTACTGTTCTCGGGTAATCCGATATGCATTAAGAAAGCTCTGAGCGAAAGTGAGGCTCACGCGCTAAAAGCCAAGTTGAACGCTGTGGGTATCATCACCCACATCAAGCCCGTAGCAACTCAAGCCGTAACGTCAGCCCCTGTAGCCACCGCACCAGTTACACCAAAACAAGTAGCGAAGCCATCGATTGAAGCTAAGCCTGTTACAGCAGCCACTAAACCGACAGTGAAATCCTATGATGATTTAAGTAAAGGCTGGCAAAAGGTGTTTGCTGAATTTGACCTAAGACAAGCTGACAAGTTGGGCTATTTTGCTTCAGCAAAAAGTCCTGCACATACCTCAAGGCCTAAAAAGGAACAATTAAAGGGGCAGAATGTGGTTAACATGAATGCACTCGCATTCGTGTTTGGCACGGGGTACTACTTCGCTAAGGGCATGTGGAAGAAAGGCATTTATTTGTTTCTCATGCTAATGCTGCTGAATCTGATAATCATAGCAGTTGCATCACTCATTACTGACAAGAACCTGAGCAAGCTTCCTTTTATCATCAATTCTCTTGTCTTCGGGCTTACGGCTAATTATGACTATTACCGCTATTACAAGCTCGGTGAAACTATATGGCCTTGGATGCCAAAGTGGATGACGGGTTGGTTAGGTATCATATCCTCTGCGGTTGTTACGTTTGTTGCGTTCCTTATCGTCTTAATCATTCTCGGCATTCGTTTCGGTGAACCATTAAATATTATCTATGTAAAAGAGGGGTACCTCGAAGACTACAAGCAAACCAACATAGGTCAGGCGTTTGATAAATGGACGCCTTGCGCCAGCACGGCTTGGGTAGAGCAAGAAGCCAGCAATGGCATTACCACTGTTGTATATACCTGCAATATGAAGCTGAAACACTTCAAGCAAGTGGGTCAAAAAGCCTCTGAAGCGGTAACTGGAAAAGTCGATGAAGCCTTTATCTCTCAGGTCACACACGCATCATTGACGATTCAGTTTCTCATCAATCTCGACGATACCTTTGAAGTGAATACAGCAAAGTGGCAACTGTCATTGGGAGAAGGTAAAGAGTACACCCCGTATATCACCGCCAACAATGCCCTAGATGACATCTACAGTAACTCACTCAACAAGGCTATCGGCGAAATATTCACACCAGAAAACATCCTCCTCAATCAAGTAACGAAGTAATCATCACAACCAACCGCCTGCTTTAATCAGGACCACATAACAGGGAACACCTATGAATAAGTGCATTCACGCAAGCATCAAACTCGCCATAACGTCGATAAAGACACCGCCATCAAAGGCAAATACACTGCTTTTGAGCATAGTCGCAGCAACATTACTCGCTGGCTGTGGCGGCTCGGAAGGTGACAGCAGCGATGACAACGGACAAGTCACCCCAACGGTCTACAGCATTCCAGCAACGGCAAGCCTTGGCGGAAAAATCAGCCCAGCAATAAACTTGGTTGAATCCGGTCATGCAACGACTTTCACTGTGACACCCGATACCGGCTATCAAATCGATGATATCAGTGGTTGCGGCGGCGCATTAACCCAAAACAGCTATAAAACAGCGATCATAAATGCCCAGTGTGCAGTCACCGTATCTTTCAAACTCAGCACGTACAAAATCACCACGCAAGCAACAACCGGAGGCAAAATCAGTCCCGAGAGTATTGATGTCAGTTACAACACCAATACCAGCTTTACTATCTCAACGAACATCGGCTATCAAATTGAATCCGTCACAGGCTGTAACGGTACGCTCAATAACAATGAGTACACCACAGGCACAGTGACATCAGATTGCCAAATCAATGCCACGTTTACCAAAATTGGCGATGGTACACTTGCAGAGCGGTATATTGATAACGGCAATGGCACCATCACCGACACGCAAACCAAGCTGATGTGGATGCGCTGTAGCGTAGGACAGACATGGCAAGACGGTAGCTGTAAAGGCAGTCCTACTACTTTTATCTGGCCATATGCCATGGGAATGTCTATCTCTGATGGTAACCACACCGACTGGCGCTTACCCACAAAAGAGGAATTAAGTTCACTGATTTATTGTTCATCAGGTAAACCAAGTTATTGGAAACCAAATGATAATGTGTGTGAAGGTAACTATAAAAGCCCGACATTAGCGCAAGCAGCATTTCCACAGACACCTGACTATGCTGGCTATTGGACATCTACTGCCAGCGATAATAGCCAGTTTGGCGGCAAGTGGCTTATCCAATTCTATGATGGTCATGGTCGCTGGAATGGACCAGTCCTTTATCTATACGTCAGGATGGTGAGAGGAAAACAAAAGTAACGGATCTCACCATGAGGTAGGCATTGCAGCTCTTTACCAGCAATGCCTAACGCTTCTCATCCAAAAATTACCTTTTGAAATTAATACTTTTCTGTAAATTAAAGACTGGCAATATCAATAAAACATAGTCCTGCCACACCTTCGCCATTGAATTTAGCCCATCAAGCCTTAAACATCACACCAGCCAAACAACTTACATTTTGGCAAAGGTACTGATCATTGTTGCTCTATCCATATTGAGCAACTGAGTGACATCATTCGGAATTGCTTTTGCATAGTAATCACTGCTAAAAACCACCAGTTCGATAAGGGTGGGGACTAATTTAAAGGCCAATTCTGTCGGTGTGTAAATAAATTGCTTGGCGTTAGATGGATCTTTCTGTTTTTTTAAAAAACCATTGTTTTCTAAGCTTTTCAAGCGATCAGCAAGAATGTTAGTAGAGATATTCTCTTTGGCGGCTTTAAAGTCCTTAAAATATTGAGCACCACAGAAAACCGCATCTCTAATAACTAACAGTGACCATTTATCCCCTAAGAGGTCTAGTGCCAAGCTAATAGGGCACAAAGAACGATGTTTCATAGCTGTGACTTCGTTGCGATAGACGATGCTGGAAATGCTACCTTCATCACTTTCTTAACGCAAGTAATCTGGATAATAACCAGTAAATCACTTGCATAATGCAAGTAAAGGTAAATATCTTATCATCGTGGATTAGCGAGGGAATTTTATGATAACGATTCATCATTTAGGCGTTTCACAATCAGACCGTATCGTGTGGTTGATGGAGGAACTCGGCCTGCCTTACAACATCAAGTTTTATCAGCGTAAAGTAGAAGACAACACCGCGCCAGATGAATACTTGGCGCTTCATCCTGCTGCCACATCGCCTATCATCGAAGATGGTGAACTGACGCTGTGTGAGTCGAATGCAATTGTCGAATATCTTTGCCACAAATATGGCAACGGCCGTTTGGTAATCCCTCATACCGATGAAAACTATGCTGATTACCTGTATTGGATGCAATTTAACAGTAATACCTTGACAGTATTTATGGCTGAGTTGGCTCTTAAGGAGTCGGCGACTCTCAATAGTGCTGTGCAAAAAATTTTGTTGAGGCGACGTGAAGGCTACTATCAACACATCAATAATCACTTGAGTAAAAACCAATATTTAGCTGGAAACAGCTTTAGTTGCGCCGATATTATGTCGGTATTTGCGCTGACAACGCTGCCATTGTTTGGTGGTAGAACGGTTGACGATTTGCCACATGTGAAACGCTATTTAGCCGATATTGGCGCTAGACCTGCTTATATCAAGGCGATGAAAATCGCATGGCCTAACATTTAGTAAGGTCGCCCAATCATTGGTGACGGTTAGGGAAAACTCGGTGGACGCTTGAGTATGAGAACTTACAATGCCCAACAAGTAGGTGAAACTTACGCCAAGATCAAAGCGTTGAACACGCTAACAGGGTTAAATATGCCTGAAACTCAATAAGTTGTTTGATATTTGTTCATGTTGGAGGGCTTTTTTGCCGCTCTGAATGAGGAAACAAAGCCCCAATATGGTTTCATTGGTGTTTACGTTAATGGAACCATGTGGATATTAGGTCTGAAAACCGCTTCGCATATAGCGAGGGCATCCTTGGCATCATTCTTTTGGTTTGCAACAAATGGCTTAACATGTTGAGCAGGGAGCAGTTGCACTTGATAACCAAGTGCTTGAAATTGTCTTCCCCAGTAATGCGCCGTCCCACAGGCCTCCATAGCAATAAGGCTACCTTCGGGGAATTGTCTAATTTTATCGAGCAGCTTGTTTCTGTTAACCTTTTGGTTACTCATGACTGAGTTATCCATAAGACAAACACAAACTTGAAAAACATTTTTGGCTAAATCGATACCAATAACTTTAATATCCATGATGGAAACCTCCTGAACTATTTGTCAGCTTCAAGCTTGGCATAATACTGCAAGCTTAAGTGCTGAGGCGTCCATCACTACACTACATATCTTCTTTTTAAAGACTGATGCAATAAATGTTGATTCACAACGTCAAACAAGTATGAGTTAAGTTGAAGGATATACTACATGGCGGATGAGTCTGGGCGGTTAGCGGAAATATTCAAAAGGGAAAAGTCTCGCTTTCTGCGCTTCGTTCAGCAGCAGTTTTTTGACCGTAATGACACGGAGGCTGAGGATATTATCTCTGAGGTTACTTACAACCTGTTGCGTAGAGCTGACATTATCGGAGAAATCGAAAATCTTACAGCATACTTCTATCGCTCGTTGGCCAATCGTGTCGTCGACCATCACAGGAGGCGGATCGAGACAGTCTGGCTCGACGACCAAGAAGATGCGGCACTTGCGTTAGAGATCCCCATCGAAAGGTTTGGCCCAGAAGAAATGCTGGAGCAGCAAGAATTACGAGCTCGCCTGTTCAATGCAATTGGTCAACTCTCTCACAAGGAGAGAGAGGTATGGCTGGCAACAGAGATCGATGAACACAGCTTTTACGATCTATCCATTGAGTGGGACGAACCCATTGGAACACTTTTATCACGCAAGAGCCGAGCAACAGCTAAATTGCGTCGTTTGCTTGCAGACTAAAGAAACCTAAATATTGAGGTGTAGAAATGAAATTTGATTATGAACATACGACTAATTCAAAGTACGGACGAATTTATATGATCTTGGTACATGTGTTATTCGCTGTAGTCATGGCCGCAGTGCTCGCGCTCGTATTCGGATACTTCGTCATGCTGCTGTGGAACGCCGTTATTCCAGACCTGACAGGTACCCATGCTATCAGCTACTGCCAAAGCATCTCGCTACTGGTACTTGCCCGCATTCTCGTAGGAGGTTTTAGCCACCACGGCAGTGGACATGGACACATGAAACATCGAAAGGCAAGGCGAGATTACGAGGAATGGTGGCAGGAAGTAGGTAAAAATTCTTTTGAGAATTTTAAAGATTACAAACATCCGAAAGAATGACCTCAGATAACAGTCTTCGGCATCCATTTGCAAGATTTCATTCTCAAGTAGTAAGCACTTCAAAGAATTTTGTTATTTGTTGTTCGATTTACGTGCAGAAAATATGTTAGCCATCATCTTTCGCTGGATAATCTTGGCTCTTGATTTTCTATATGCTCCTTCCTGTTTTTGCTCAACATGTGAGGCAGCTCGTAACCGATAAAATTTATTGCAATAAATTGGCAGATGCCACGTCATTACAGTTGAGTTAACTAACCTTTAGGAAGGAAATCATGGTAGACCAAAAGATCCTCAATGCTTTTCAATTAATGTGGGGGCCGTTTCCAGAACCGGTCATGCTAGTTCATAAAGATCGGACCATTTTAGCGGTCAACGATCTTTGCCGCAGTATTGGAACGCCAATTGGCATTAAATGTTTTTCACTCAATATGGAAGAGGGGAAGACGACTTGCAAGCGATGTAAGGCGAATATGGCACTTCGCCAAGAGCGTACCATATGCTCCGAGGAAATACAGAACGACAAACGAGTCTTAGGCTATTGGATGCCCCTCAAGGAAGAAAAAGACGTCTTCGTGCATTTCGGTATAGGTTGTGCCGCAGCTATGGAATTGCAGGTAAGTCAGCAATAGGTTGCTCTATTACCTGTAAGGCTATGACAACAGTTACCCAAGCTCGGAGGTTGGAAACCAATGGATTGGGTAACTAGGACTGAAGTATCTGTAGACAGTAGCATTTGACATGGAGCTACGAGACGCCAGATGTCAAAATCGGTTTGTTCTTCGTGTTGAGCGAGTATTCCTGTTTTGAGTGTTGCTCTGATCCAGTAAAGGTGCTTAGCAAAGTGTCAATTACTACTGAACCAGCTCATTGCCAAAGCTACCAACTAATTTGTCAAGTTATAGAAATTTTAACTGCCCGATCAGGTAAGAATAATTTAGCGAGGACGAGATGATTAAATTGGTAAAGATTGAAATTGATAAAGAACGACTCGGGATGCTAATCGCAAGCGGTCAACTTTGTGTAGCGGATATTCGCAGCCTTGACCAAGCCTCTAAAAAGATTTTATGGAAGTTATGTTTAAGGATCGGTAGCAAACGGCTTCGCTGTGAACAATATCTTTTCAATGAGCAAGCTGAATGGCAGTTCATTAAGAGGATCGCCATGGTCTAACAGTCTGTAAATTCGATGTTTTCATAAGGAATCTTATGTGCATACGGTACGAGAAAATTCTACATTTGCCGTCAGTTAATTTCTGGGATGATTACCAAGTGAGACACATTTCACATTATATTAAATTGTGAACAATATAATAGTGCATTATTAAATTATGACTTATTGCTGTATTCAGTCTGTCATTTATCTGAGGCTAAGCTGACAGCTATAACATGTCACCATTCACTAATGTATTGAAATCTAAACAAGTGAGAAGTAAATGGTTACCTATTACACCCTGATAAAAAATCTACACATTATGTTGGCGTTAGTCAGCGTAGCGCTGTTTACCTACCGTTGGATGCTTTCATTTTGTGCAAGTGCAGGAGTGCAATTTCGGTGTTTGAAAGTGTTACCCCACATTAACGATACTTTATTGCTTTTAACGGGTGTCGTACTGATAGCAATATTGCAAATGAATGTTGCTGATCAGGCGTGGTTAATGGCTAAATTAGTCGCGTTAGTGGTTTACATTGGCCTTGGCGTGTTGGCGATTAAGTGCCATCACCGAGGTCAAAAACTGCTTGCGGGGATCGCGGCATTATTGGTGTTCGGCTACATCGTCGGCGCGTCAATGTCGCATGCTGCATGGTTTTGCCCATTTTTAATTTAATAGAAGTTGGCTGATAGGATTGCACACTATGCTTGGTTGTTTCGTTTTGACAATGATGTTTTATGTTGTTGCACTGATAGTCGTATCAAGACGGCTATTTCACGTTGGTGGTCCTAATCGCTCCCTTTCTACTGCTGCGGGAGCTATAGCGGTGGTGTTACACGCTGTGGTGTTGGCACAGGCGATATTTACCCCTGAAGGACAAAATTTTAGTGTGAGTAATGTGTTTTCATTAGTGAATTGGTTAATTGCACTCACGTTTACTGTGCTAATTTTTCGATTGAAAGTGATGGTAGTGGTGCCTGTGGTATATGGCTGCGCTATCGTTTCTGTGGGCCTGATGTGGCTCATTCCTTCAACTTATGTTGGTCATTTTGACGCGCATCCTGTTGTGCTGGCACACGTAATTTTATCTTTGATGGCCTTTAGTACCTTAATGATTGCGGCGCTGTATGCGATACAATTATGGGTCATCTTTAATAAATTGAAGACCAAACAACTAATCAAAACACCATCTATGCCACCATTACTGACGTTAGAAAAGCAGCTCTATCAGTTAGTGATCATTGGCATGATCTTGCTGAGCCTGTCGATCGTCACCGGCTTTATTTCTCTCAATGACATCTTTGTCGGCGGCATGGGTCATAAAATGGTGTTGTCTATTTTAGCGTGGTGGGTGTATGTGGTGATGCTGTGGCAGCAGTATTCTAAAGGCTGCAAAATTCGTACAGCAGTTATTTATACCTTAAGCGGGGCAGTATTAATATTCCTCGCTTACTTTGCGGCGCGTATCGTTAATGAATTAATTCTTATTAGTTAATTGTTGACTGTTCCGGATTGATTTGAGTAGACACTTGTTGAGTTGCTAGCTTAAGCAGAACGTTTTATTTATCCAGCGCCAATGATACTTGGCGTATTTTTCACAGTGAGTAGTGATTATGTTGAAATGGCTTCATCCTTACGCCGAGCCTGAGCGTGCGTATCAAGTAGCTGTAAAGTTACAGTTTTGGTTTATCAGCCTTGCATTGGCGTTAGTCGCCGTAGGTACCACATGGGGATTGATATTTGCACCCACCGATTATCAACAAGGTGACAGTTACCGTATTATTTTTGTGCATGTCCCTTCAGCCTCAATGTCGATGGTGGCATATATGGGCATGGCTTGCGCAGCATTTATTGGCTTAGTATGGAAAGTTAAAGTGGCTGATTGGATAGCAGCGTCAATTGCGCCCGTCGGTGCGGTTTTAACCTTGATAGCCCTTGTAACAGGCGCAACCTGGGGCAAACCTATGTGGGGAACATGGTGGGTGTGGGATGCTCGCTTAACGTCAGAATTAGTCTTACTGTTTTTGTATCTTGGGGTGATTTCATTATATGCCTCATTTGAAGATAAGGTACTAGCCGCTCGTGCCGCGGGGATTTTGGCAATAGTGGGCGTAATAAACATTCCTATTATCAAATATTCTGTCGATTGGTGGAGTTCATTACATCAGTCTTCGACGATTAAAATCACCGAAAAATCAGCGATGCCTTCAGAGATGCTTATTCCGTTATTGATGAATATTTTTGGCTTTGGGGTGTTAATTATCGCTATTTCAACCATGAGATTTAAAGCGGAAGTGCTGGCGCGCAACAGTATGCGTCCGTGGGTACGTGAACTTGCGAAAGCGCAAGGAGTAAAATAATGCAATTTGAATCATTTAGTGAATTTTTGAATATGGGCGGTTACGGCTTTTATGTGTGGCTGGCATATGGCGTCACATTTTTTTGTCTCGGCACGTTAGTGATAGTGAGCGCTAAAGGTCAAGCTAACGTGCTGACCGAAATAGCCATTAAGATGGCACGTGAAGAACGCCTAAAAGAAACTCGAGAGCCTAAATCATTAATGCCAGAGGTAAAAAACGACTCACATTTGCGGTGATGGTCTTCGCAGGGGGCGCAGCTTGTATTTCATAGTTGCTCTATGCGTTTAACTCTAACTTGGAGCTGTTTTATACCCAGAATGAGATTATTTAGGGAAAAAATAGATACAGGCATGAAGGATGACTTACAATGCCAAAATGGAAACTGTATGTGAAGTGTTAATCAACCAGTATCGTCATAGATATTATTAATGTTGTAGATGCAATAAAATCATCTGCCAGTCGATAAATTGGAAGTAGAGTTCCTTTTGTAGGACGACACTTCACAGTTCAGGGACTTTAAGGGTTATATATGCATATCATTGTTATCATTTAGATAAAATCGATTTTTTACTGTGCCAACAATGCTATTTATCAACAGAGTTATTGAAATTATTTGAATAGATATTATTAATTTGTTAGTAATAGATAGTTTTATGGCATTTGAGGAGTCATTTTTATCTCATTTGCAGCAATGATATTGGGAAGTGTTAGGTCGTTACCTCGGCAAATTAACTATGCGTTTAGCCTTAGTTTCCGAACTAAGCCGAGAAGATACCCCCCTGTGTCAGGATAGTTGTCACCCCTAAATAATCATTATTTTTAAAGACAGGGCGCGGCAAATGAGAACGATATGGCTCGGTATTCACCAGAACGTAAAGAGGCGATCCTTAAAAAATTATTACCGCCTCACAATTTAACGGTCGCAGAGGTCGCTCGGGAAGAAGGCATCGCGGTGCAAACCTTGTATCATTGGCGAGATAAAGCCAGAAAAGAAGGTCGTCCCGTGCCAGGTAAAACTCTTACAACCGATGATTGGTCAGCTGAAACTAAGCTTGCTGTTATCATTGAAACAGCGCCATTGTCGGAAGCTGAAATAAGCCAGTACTGCCGAGAAAAAGGCTTGTTTCGCGAGCAAGTTCAGCAGTGGAAGCTCGACTGTTTGGCGGGTTTTCAAATCAGTGAAGTGCAGGCCAAAACCATTAAGCAACAGGCTAAAGCGGACAGGGCTGAAATCAAATCCTTGAAAAGAGAATTGAATTACAAGGAGAAAGCTTTAGCCGAAGCGGCCGCTTTACTGGTGCTCAGAAAAAAGCTCAATGCACTTTGGGAGGGCGACAGCGAGGAGAGCTAACGCCTCTGTCAGAACGCTTAACATTAGTCACCTTAATACAAGAGGCTTATACCAGTGGTGCTCGTCTTTATAAGGCGTGCATTGAAGCTGAGCTCAGTAAGCGTACCTATCGACGTTGGTATCGCGCGGGCAGTGTGCAGGCAGATTTAAGGCCCACAGCGATTCGGCCACAGCCTGCTAACAAACTCGAAGAGCATGAGCGGCAACAGATATTAGCCGTGTGTAATGAGCCAGAATATAGCAGTTTACCGCCGTCACAAATCGTGCCGACCTTGTTGGATAAGGGAATTTATATCGCTTCTGAATCAAGCTATTACCGGGTATTAAATGCCAATGACCAGCTTCATCATCGTGGCCGAACCCAGGTTGCTGTCAACCGTAGTAAACCGTTAAGTTACACGGCCGATGGGCCAAACCAAGTGTGGTCTTGGGACATCACTTATCTGGCCTCGGTAGTCAAAGGGCAGTTTTATTACCTGTATCTATTTGAAGATATTTACAGCCGAAAAATTGTCGGCTATGAAGTCCATGAACAGGAATGCGGCGAGCATGCCGCAGCACTCATCCAGCGCACGATGTTACGGGAACAATGCTTTAACCCCCCCCTGGTGCTGCACTCTGACAATGGGGCGCCGATGAAGTCATTGACGATGAAAGCCAAGCTTGAAGAGCTGGGAATTACCGCCTCTTTGAGCCGGCCCAGAGTGAGTAACGACAACCCGTTTTCAGAGTCATTATTTAAAACCTTAAAATACCGTCCACAGTGGCCAAAGGCAGGTTTTAGCAGTTTAGTTGCAGCAAGGGAATGGGTAGAGGCATTTATGAAGTGGTACAACGATAAACATAAGCACAGCCAGCTGAACTTTGTGTCACCAGGGCAACGTCATGCGGGGCAAGATGGTGATATCTTAGCCAAGCGAAAAGAAGTGCTCGAAGCGGCAAAGGCAAGAATGCCCGAGCGTTGGTCCAAGGAAGTCAGAAATTGTGATGCTGTGGGTCCAGTCACGTTAAACCCAGATAAGGCACCCGCAAACAATGTAATAAATGCAGCTTAATATTTAAGCAAAGAGTGACAACTACCTTGAAAAACACCGATACTTTGATTATAATATAATCATTTTGAGAAAAACTTATTTCTAACTATCTCTTGGCTCGAAAGATACTGTAGTTAGTGTATCTAGCAATGCTTATAGCTGAAAGCTCGGTCGTAAAGGTCCATTTTCTAACTGTTCAACTAATTGGATCAAGTGTTTAGGAGTTGAATAGCATAGCTGAAATTTAGTTCTAGTTTAGATTTTTCGTTGATTTATAAAGCAATATTGGATGTATCAAAGTAATCGGAGCAAGGCTCGTGATTTTTATAAAATAACTCATAGTTAAAGGTATCTAGGATAAGCCTGCTAATTAGTATTATTACGTATCAAAGGTGTTTAACTTAAATCTTCAACATTGCTGTTAAACGCTGAGAGCAAGAAATAATATGCAAAAAATTTTTAATTTATTAAGTGAAATTATAAGATTAGGGCGCTTGCAACTATGGGAGTTAATACAAATGTTTATATTGGTGATAAACTTAGAATTGCTAGACTACACAAAGGTCTTTCACTTGATGAATTTGCAAAAAAAATAGGTGTTAGTAAGGTTTTACTTTGGGAAATTGAAAATAGAAGTGTTGAAAACTTGGATACGCAAATCCTTTTTGTCATTTTTAAAGAATTAGATATAACCTACGATGATGTCTTGGGGAGCTGTATTCAAGATGCTGATTTTCTTTAATGATTACAGTTTGCTAGAACCTAAATTGGCTTTGATATAATTATGTAGTTCTATGTGCATAAGTGAAGTATATCGACTGAATCTAGCTTGTTTGTTTCGAAAACAGCTGAAATCTGCTCGAAAACACAAGAATTCTGCATGTTAATAACTATTAAAGTGCAGTTTTCGCGAGTTATAGCACTTAATCGACGTGTTTTGTGCATTATCGTGACAAACTTGTCTCAAACTCAGTTTATGCAGCACAATATGCATAAATAGTCACATATCTATCAGTCTTTAATGTTTCACTCTCAATTAGCAGAGAAAACGCGATAGCATGACTGAATAATAAGCAAATCGCTTTTGGACAGAAGCAAGGTGGTTTTTGCGCGAAATTATCTTCATTTCGGATAAACAAAAATAATCCTAAACGCTGAGTCGCGATGAACTTAAGGATGTAACGCTTGGCTTGAGGCTTTACCTTTACACCATTTGCCGCTGTTATGCTGTTTTTTAAACGCGCACATGCTATCCCATCGACCACTTATGCCACTGTATTGACGACGAAACTCTTTGGCTGACTTGAGCCACGCATCGGAAGCAATACCTAATTCATGGAGCAGCTTAGGTCGCTGATTATTGATATAGGCTTTTTTATCAAGGCGAATGGCGCGGCCAGTCCAATCAATCAGTTCGAGATAATCGGCAAAATGAAATGGAATACCCGTTTGCTCATTCAGGTGAGCTGCGCCATCGAATTGGACGAGAGACTTGTGGGGAATATGAGCTTCATTAGTTGAGAAGTTAGTTTGTTGCACAGTCCGAGATGCAGGTCAATCAGATGCATGTACTGGTCAATAAACATTCATGATCTTGCCCTGCTAGGTGAAGGTGCTGAAAAACACAAAAAGATATGTCCCCGCTATTTCGCTATTTTTGATTTAGATCCCGATTGGAGAATACCAACCTTCGTTACATTGTCAGACTCGCTACTTTATTCAGGCTCTTAGGTTCATCTGGTGATACAGATGGTTCACTCGTTGAGCGGTGAACAGCGCTTCAAACGACTTCACGTCGCACGCCCCACTCCTTCTTAGGGTATTTGCTCCAAGCAAAGAGCTGATTCCCAGTTCGCATTAGGAAATGTTATCCCAAATTGTAACTAAAATCCCGGAGAACACTTTCTTGTCCGTTGCAAAGTGTCTATGAAAACCATTAGCAAAGTAGAGCAAAATCCGAGCAAACTGTTTTCAAAATAGTCCACCTGTATTGCTGATCGCACCCGAAAAGAAATCAGAGTACGGGCTTGTATCGCTCTTATCTAAAATAACAAGATTTTCTGCGGCTCTTGTGATGGATGTATAAACTAACTCTGGAGTGTCTTTCTCATCCATTAAATAAAATACCGTCTTGGACTCCAGTCCTTTAAAACTGTGAATGGTGGACGCTTTAATCAAGCCACTATTCGCATAGAAATGATTTTTCTTCATACGACGAGCGCGTTCTAAATCTTGCTTTAGCTTTGGGTGCTTCTTGATAAATGTACTTAACTCAATCTCAGACATTGATTTAAGTTTCTCTGCATCACAATTGGAATCATACATTCGCGACAGTTGTGATAATTCATCATACGTTTCAAACATACAATGTGTTTTTTCAACACCATTAAACTTATCAGCTAATCGACGAACCAAATATACATTCGAAGCCAGTATAACAATATCATTAGGATGTAGGTTATGCTCTCTGACGTAGGCTTGAATCAATTCAAATGATCCATTCTCCCAATTCTGGTTTACCTGATGATATTTAAGAAGCTCAAAAGTCATTCCTAGTTGAGTCTGCGTAGTTTCAAGCAGTTCTGTATCAGAATATTTTTCAACAAGATAATTTTGCTGGAAATCCTTGAACACCTGATTCAGAGATGAATCCAAACTCGTTCTATATGAACGTTTCAATTTATTCCAACGTCCAAACCCCTGAGCGACAACCGCTGCTCTTTCGTTATCACGAGCATAGATGTTTTGAGACTCATCACCAAATAGAACCATTTCGCCATCATTCGCCAAGAAGTTATCCCGAATGATTTTTACCCATTCACTTTCAAAGTCTTGAACTTCATCTAGTAATATCGTTTGATATTTCTCTACAGAGTGCTCTTTGAACAAATCAGTAGAGTAAAGTTTCTCCAACCCATACTCTCCAATCAATCTTTCGATATCTTGCCCTGTGGCATTAAGTTGAGAGTTAAAAAACTGATGGTAATTTGTTACCGCATAATTTTCATTATCTCGATAACCTAATACATCACTAATTCTATCCTTGATAAGATTCTTTAGAGTGATGTTATACGTAATTATCAACACTTTTGAATCGTGCCTAGTATGAGCATTTACGGCTCGATTCGCGATGATTGTTGTTTTACCACAACCAGCAACACCTTTAATTTTTTCTTTGCATTCCGAACTTACGATCAACTTTTCCTGTTTTGCATCTAAGGGAATTTTCTTACCTTGTTTTAGTACGTGATCGCAAGGCTCTAATCGTCGTTTAAAGTCATCATACACACGCTCATCAAAAAGAACGTGGGTGCCATAGCTCTTAATCTTATGCACTAGATTTGACAACATATCAGAGCCATAAGACATCGCCTTGTCTCTGGTCAGTTTCCTCCTGCTTGAATCAATACCATCGGCTTTTCGATTGTATTGTTCAATCGCGATTTCATTGGCTTTTTTTTGTTCAAATAAAAGTCTGGCACTTTCTCTATTTTCATTTTCAGCTTTTTTATAAAACCCATCGATTTCAGATTTATTCGCTTTATGGAAATACACCAATGGCTGAACTAGATTGAAAAAATTCCGATTAGACAAATAACCCAAACCTAAGACGGGCAAATGTAGTTGATATAAGTTATTTTTATAGGTAAATGCTTGTGACTGTGGCGATGATATCGGGTTGCTACCTTGATGGCTTACTACCGACCATTTGTTAAAACTATCAACATTGTAGTTCTTCAACTCATAGTCTTTTACTTCAATCACAAAAATGGCAACATTTTTTTTTAAAATTATAATGTCAGGTCTATCACCGTCCAAAAAAGGGTTGAAAAAAACTTCATAGCTTTCATCTAAGTTTTCGTTTAAATAATTAACTATCCAAAGCTCTCCTTCGGTTGGTTTTACTTTTAAACGCGATATATTTTCTAATGACGGATAGATAGTCGACATCACTCATCCTTATAAAAAAGGTAATCCAAATAAGGCACCGATAATACCAATAGGGCTAATTGGCAAGGCTACATCGGCTACAAGTTCAGCGAGGCCCTCGCTTGCAACGTCACTTGCTACAGATTCACTGACATGGCTTACTATTTCCCCAGTTAAAACCTCTGATACAGCTTCATCCAGTGTAACGTTATCAATCCCTGAATCAATCACCATAGTGCTATCAAAGCTATTAGCGACTTCACTAGTGACAATAATTGGGATGTCTGGGTTTTCAGCCAATGTCTCGTTGATATAAGCAACGCTGTCGGTCGCTTTTAATTGCACTTCAGCCGCAATGTCACCATCACTCATTAATGTAATATCAGAAACGGGATGGTTAGTGGCTTCAAAGAGCATGGCATCGATGCCTTGCTCATTAAGTACAGTAACAATCTCTTGCTCAAAGACAATGCCTTTGATGTTGCTAATATGCCCCGACATTGCGTCGGGGTTAACATCTGCAAAGTAATCAAAGATCTCGTCGTTACTTGCAAGCTCAAGCTCGTTATAGCCCCGGCGGACTGCGTCAAATACTAAGCTTTGAGCAATCATTGCTGACGCGCTCCTGATAAATAGTCAACAATTTTCTTGAAGCTAGTATTAAGCATTGGATAAATATACCGTCCATTTACTTTACTCAAATCACCATGTGTCGGAGCATTTGATTTTGCGATATCTTGGGCTGTATTTCCCTCTTTGTTTTCAAACTCAGTGTTTGACCCAAGTTCAACCAGTTGAATTACAGATTCAAGGTAACCACTACTTGCTGCAACCATCAATGGCGACCAACCATCTTCATTTCTCAAATCAATATTGGCACCTTTGCTATGGAGAAATTCCAATGTTGATGCTTGATTAAAAGTCGCCGCCCAACTCGCTGCCGTTCTACCAGACTTACTCTGAAGATTGACATCCGCACCTTTGTCTATAAGCAGCGAAATGAGTTCATGTTTTCCATTTTGAGCCAATAAAGATAACGCTGGGTCAGAATCTTTATTTCTTGCATTTGGGTTCGCACCAGCAGTAACGAGCGCTTTGATCATGCCATCATCACCTTTAGTAATAGCGATAATCAGCATCGTTTCTTTATCTTCGTTTTCAACATCAGGATTCACACCATCAGCTAGCAGCTTCTTCGCGATGTTGATGTGCCCACTTTGATACGCTGACAGCATGGCCGCTTCTGAATACTTCGCACTGAACACCGCTCCTTTAGCGAGTAGCTTATCTACTATCTCTATGCGTTGTTTGAAGTAAGCGCCCGTTACCGCATTCCAACCATCGTTGTTACAAACATCAACGGCGGCACCGTGCTTAAGCAGAAACTCAACCGCTTTGATTCGACCTTTCATTGATGCCCAAATCAATGGTGTCCAGCCCTTATCGTTACGGATGTTAACTTCAGCGCCGTTTTCCACCATCAACTCTGCAAGTTCAAAATACTCATTGTCTAAACAAAGCAACAATGCGCTGCTCATATGTTGTGGTCGATAGTTAGGGTTCGCGCCTTTGTGTAACAGTGCTTTAGCAATATCCAAGAAACCCAGTTCAATCGCTAACCGAAGTGGATTATGGCCTGCATGATTGATATCAAAACCGTCACTGTTCATGATGTTCTCGGCGAGTGCCGAAAACCCATTTTTCAACGCAAGCTCAAATGGCGTTGCTTCTCGTTCTTCAAAGACGGTGTTAACTAACTCTGGCTGTTGTTCAAGTACGTAATTCAATAACGCCAAATCACCAGACTCAATGGCTATCAATAGTTGTTCAGTCATTCGTATTGACCTCAGCGACGTCTAACTCGATTTCGCCAGAAAGCAATGTAGAAGTAAGATGTTGTGTAGCTTCGCTATCTCAATTTTAGTTTTGTGACTTTATTCAATCATCGACTCTCCCCATCATGAGGGTTTTCTTTGACTAGAATAAGTGTAACAGTCTGTATGTCAACTAAGATTGGCCACGGTTTTAGAGCTTTCCCAATACAAGCGTTCAGATTCATTGGGCGTTAACACGCCTCTCACGATTCAGTTCCCGTCCAGCTTGATGCCAGAGCTTCGTTACATTGTCGGATTCGCTGCTTTATTCAGAATCCTAGGGTCATCTGGTGATACAGATGGTTCACTCTTGTCGTGGTGAACAACGCTTCATACGACCTCAGGTCGCACGGGCATAACCTAGTTAGCACTTGATACGCGGTACACTTCGCCACTTAGTCGTATATTGAGGCGTCAATAAGTCCCTCCGCATTGCCCATTTATGCTCTATGCCTTGAGCAGCGATAAACAGGGTATCATTACCATAGCGTTGGTTAATGTGATCGAGTGTAAGCATTAGCGCTGGCTTTGCTGTCGGTGGATTGAACAAGTCTAATTGGCTATGCCGTTCGCTCGCTAAGTCAATCAAACCTACGCCTATCTTGTAATAGCGTACACCTTCACGAAATAGCTTGGGGGCTGCTTCACATATAGCCTTAGTTAACTCTATTGTACAGTTAGTCGGACAAGGAAAATGCACCACAGTCTTATAGCTAACAGGACGCTCATCGTGGGGGGAGTTAGTAGCAAATAACAGCATAGTCTTGCAGACTGAGCCTTGCTTACGTGCTTTTGCTGCGGCGATACCAACATGCTTACTTAATGCTTGCAGTAATGACTCAAAATCAGTGATTCGCTCACCCATGCTTCTTGTCGAGAATATCTGCTTCTTATCAGCCCTTGCTTCATCCCACACCTTGCATACTTGGCCGTTAAGCTCGCGTACTGTACGCTCGACTTCAATGCTGAACTGTTTACGGGCTAATCCTGCTGGCATGTTAGCGAGGTCAAACGCAGTACGGATATTCAGCAGTTCGAGCTTAGCGCTAAGCCTACGTCCTATCCCCCAAACATCACCCACTGCAAGCTGCTTTAAAATAGCGATTCGGTCTTGGTCATTGTCGATAACACAGACACCTTTATAGCCCTCTATCTTCTTAGCAGCATGGTTAGCTAGTTTCGCCAGCGTCAGGGTTTCCGCAATCCCCACACAAACAGGTAAACGGGCTTCTTTCCATACAGCTCGCCTTATCAATTGTCCTTGGGTATGCAGGCACTTTATGGCAGGGTAGCAGTTCTTAAACGATAGGAAGGTTTCATCGATACTGTAGACATGCTGCTCAGGCGCAAAGCGGCCAATGATATCCATCATCTTGCTCGACAAGTCAGCATACAGTTCATAGTTAGACGAACAGACAATAACACCACGCTTAGCGCAGAGTGCTTTGACTTGAAAGTAAGGCACAAACTTCTGAATACCCGCTTCTTTAGCCTGTCTATTAGCAGCAACAATCATCCCATCGTTATTACTGAGTACAACAACAGGCTTACCACGCCAATCAGGCCGGAACACCTGTTCCGCGCTACAGTAGAAGCTGTTGGCATCGACTAGCGCAAACATCTACTTTTCACTCAATAAGGGACTTTTACGGTGGCAACGGATAGAACGAGTAATAACCCCTTCAATACTAAATTCATCGTATTCGTGAATGATGACAGGCTGGTGTTGTGGATTGGAGGAAAGCAGTAAACGGCGGGGTATATCAATGATTTTGCAAATAAACTCCCTATTTAAACTGGCAACAATCACATCGCCATTACGCGCTGTTTCATGGCGGTCAATAATGAGTATATCGCCATCAAAGATGCCGATATCTTGCATCGAATCCCCTTCTGCAAAGGCGAGAAAAGTCGAGCTTGGATGGTCAATCAATAACTCATCCAAGCTCAGACCTAGCTGCGTGTATTCAGCAGCAGGTGACTCAAAACCAGTAATACCTGCACGGGCAGGAATAGGGATAACACGCATAGCAATAAACCACTGTGATTACATACAGTAATTATAGTCGTAGAATAGCAGCTAGCAAGAATTATTCAGCGACCTCAATGTAACACCATTGGTTCTTCTCTTTATCGAAGGTCACGTTAATGTTCATTGGGTCGGTATAGCCTTGTTCAGCTCGGAGGGATGCAATCTCGCTTATCTCTGCTAAGTCATCAATACATTGCGGCTGCATTAATGTGTATAAAAACATGGCTATAAAACCGAACAAGGTTAACAGGATTGAAGTGACTAGAACCCGTATAGGTCGGAAAATCATGAATTAGCCATCCTTAGCCAGAGAATTGAAATATCTTTATTAATATGACGATAGCAAAGATTTCTATCAGTACAAGTTGGGCTGGTGCATCATAATACTTATAGCTAACAGACCCAAATCAATATCCACTTCACTCAGGATGCACGCTCTGGCTCTCCGATACTTTTCAGAAGAGCATTGTACTGCTCTGGGTCAGCAGTGTAAATTTTGTCCAAAACATAGTTGGCAACCTTAGATATCTCAGGGATTTCTATCGGTTTGAATCCTCTATCTGGGACTGCTTCAAGGTGAGAGAACTCGTTGTTTAGACGATTCACTAACGCAATTGCTGTATCTTCCTCTTCTCCAAAAAACTTCTTGATTCTTTCAAAAGCATCGTTTCTGTCATCATGATAGGGATATTTGAAGAAAAGAAATGCCTCAAGAAACTTCCGCAAGTTGTTACCAAATCCAAAGAACGGCTCATGATTGACATTTGCCGCATCTTGATGTTTGCACTTATAAATTTGATGGAAGAGGTAATGAAACTCAGTAATGTAGTCTTTGAGATAGGATGGCATAAGTACGATATCGCTTGATGAACCATTTCGCTCAATCATAAAGTGTTCGCTGTCATCAACGCTTTTGGTCTTCCCCCCCTCTCCAGCTAGAATTTTCTTCTTGGGGATAGATAGACGCTTCAAGTACTTGAGGAAATCTAGATTATGCGTAGAAATGAAAAGTTGTTTGTAGCGATAGGCGTTTGAACCATCGAGATTTTTAATTGGTTTGGCTATCAAGCTTTCAATCAAGCTAAACATGAAGAAGATGTGATTACCATCCAAACTGGAAATAGGATCGTCTATATAAATAATTAGTTCTTTATCCTTGCTATCTGGATCGTCAAGTTTGGCGATAAAATAGCAGAATGCAATGAGGCTGCACTCACCTTCGCTAAGGTTGTAAGCGGATTTACCATTTCTAGTGATTTCAAACTTGACAGCTTCTTGGTCTAATCCGTCTTTAGCCTCAAGCTTTATTCCACCATGACCGAAAAAGTGATTTAGCAGAGAATTAACTCGTTCGGCCCCCTTTCGTTCATCCTTCTGTTGAGCTCGTAGGGTAGAGGCGCTTGATTCTGACTGACTAATTTCTTTTTCAATTCTACCGTACTTGGTGTCCGCAGAATCAAATTCCATCTTTAGATTAGCAATTTTGACAAGCTCATCATCATAGTTGATCGTTTGGGAAAACGTATGAACATCAGTCAATCGAAGCGAAGTTCTGGCTAAAACCTTATCTTTTTCAAGCGTTTTTGTTTTGCTATTGCTTGTGGCAATCAATGTATTAATTGCATCCACATGCTTTTGAATTTCTTCTGCATCATGAACAGGTTCTTTCAAGGAGATGACCTGAAAAAGGTTGCCTTTGCGGTTCTCTAAAGCTTTTTTAAGTGCTTCCAAATCATGCTTGTAGACTGCCAATGCATTAGAAAGATTCTTACTACTATTGTCAAAAGCAGGACGTTCTCCTGTATAGAACTGCTCACTTTTAAATCTGTTTAAGCCTGCAATTACATTTATCTCATTATCGACGAGTAAGAGCGCATCATCTAGAGCGGTTTCCAGATCACCAGACTCTTTACTGAAGTGAGAGTCCAACACTTGCCAAATATTTTGCGGCAAACTCTGGTGGCAAAATGCGCAGGTTTCGCGTTTGTCGCGATGGTGGCCGATACCCTGCTTGACCCAGAGTTGCAGAATACTGTCGTTAAGCAATTCTTGAATCGGCTTTGTTGGCGTAATTTCCTTTAACAGAAGTGGCTCTGCCATACTGCGTAATGAATTCAGCTTTAGTTGGACCCTCAGCGTGTCAATTATGTCAGGTAGGGCTTCTTGCTTTAATAGATCAAGCTTTCCAACTTGCTCTTCAACAGTCAATGGAGCGAAGTCAGGCTTCTTAGTGGCTGCTATGTCACTTTTAATGCTGCCAATGTTGTAGACGGCGGTTCCATATTCCCGATTCTTCTTGATCTTGTTATTTGCGTGGGAGCGCAATTTATCTTCCAAAGAGTTAGCTGTAACGTTGTAAGTGCGCTCGGCGCGATCACGTTCTTTCTTCTTCGCTTCTAGTTCAAACCGAAGCCCTGATTTATCTTCAACACTGCCAAGCTTTGTTTCTATGACTGCGATAGCATCATCAATCTCTTTGTTTTGTTCACCGACGATGGCGAAGGTTTTTATTTCCCCACCAACCTGATTAACTAAGAAGCTCAGATTGTCAGTTACAAAGTCACGATTGTAGACCCGAATGTCATAGTGATGGTTAGATAAGGTTGAATTTGTGACATCTCCCTTATCCCCGTAGATTGTGAAGGAAGGGTTAAGATAGCTGTAAGGAATCTCACGGGACTCCAGAGCTCGAAACACGCGAGAGAGGGTCGTCTTCCCAGAATAATTGCGTCCATAAAGGATGTTCAGGCGTTTGAATGTCTGAACGTTAAGACCCCTATCACGAACGGTCTTATTCCACTCCAAACCACTGAAGCTACCAAAGTTTGCTATATCTATCTTACTTATCACTAACCAATCCTCCAATGATGCGTTTGTAATTGCCGAAACAGAAATCTCAAACAGTTGACTACGTAAACTTCAGTTTGCTTATTTGTTTGTTTAATCCCCTGCACTTGCTCCAACTCTTCAATCCCAATGCCGTCCTAAAAATCGCGCAAAAAGCCCTGCAAAGCTCCTCTCATTACGTTGGGCTGTTGGCAATACAAAATAATTGCGAACAGTGAAAAGCAACCCTGCCACGCCACATGCAATACCCACATAATGAAATACGCGTATCCAACGGTGATTAATGACTTCTAGGCCTTGGTTAATACTAGTTCCCACCTGAGTGGCATGCACAGAGCTTAACCAATAGGGAACGGCATAGTAGAAGAGTAGGAGATGAAACCAAACAACAGTGCACCATACCAAGGTAATCGACTGCCGATAACGATCGCGTCTGATATTATTTGGTTGGCGTGGCTTCTGCGTCTGTAGCGTCTTCCCATGACATAAATTCCTTTAGTTAAGCTTCTCTAGCACCTTCACGATAATGAGCACATTGCCACTCTAGCTCTGGGATACAATGGTAAAATTGGCTCATCAAACTTATCGTACAATGATTCAGACATAGTATGCACATAGGGTCTTGGGCCACCTATTTCTGAACCTTCGTTATATATATCCAACAAATATAAAATCACATCGTTAACACTTTTGAGTTTATGTACTTCCTTCAATGTCTGAAGCGCCACCTGAGTCTCATGTTTAAGGCGGATTTTCTTCCTACGTTTTTCGTACATTGTCCTTTTAAAGCTTTTGAGGGTTTCAGGGCTTAAATAATCAAACCAATCATTTATAGACATGAATGAACTGTCTTCTAGTTCAAGCTTGCCCGTCTTTTTAACAAAATCCTTCAAGTCATCCAACATCCGTGGATGTTCATTTTTCTCAACCAAAACAAATAGTTTATCAAGAGAATCATTGATGACGGCAAACTTCCATTCTAGCAATTTACTCATTTACTTTCCCTCTGCTACAAGCCCACAATTCCATTGATAGTAATTAAAGTACGATTCTTTAAACTTGGTATAAAGCACGTTTTCCACACAAACGTCAATATGTTAGAAAAAGATACCAGACAGCAGCACTCCATAAAAAGCAACAAAGACCGCGGCTGATATTATCAAGCATGCGGGCTTCAGCGCGTTAGTACTCGAGTGCGATACACCACATATAGGATAAATATATGGTAGTACGAGTCCTCTTTAGTGCTCAACTAAAGCAGGCCGTTTTCTGACTAACAAGTCAAACTAATACGACATATAAATGCTAGATAAGTAGTAATCCCTCTAGCACTTAAGGACACTTAAAAGAGTTTTAATCATTCGAGTCATACGGTAAATCGTCCTTAAGCTGCTTTTGCAGTCTGTATGACTCAAGTTCTTCAAGATTAATGGATGTGTATTCGTTCAATCTTTTGTATAGAAAATTAATATCTCTAGCTTGGGCAACTTCCATACGCGGGTGCTTTTTACACCTTTCTATAAATTTAAACCGACGCAACTCATTTTTTTCATTTTTTCGTTGGCTTTTTAATTCATCATTCTCTTTTTTTAATTTATTGTTATTTATAGATATTTCATTTTTTTCTTCTTGTTCTTTTTGAGCTTGCGTCTTGATTTTTTTCTGTGATTTAGCTCTTAATTTCTTTGCTTGCTCCTTCAATAAAATCTCGCTAGCATCTATTTCTGCCCAAAATATTCCTCTTAAGTACATAGTAAGTGGTGTAATAGTGCGAGGGTTTCCCCAAAAATATCGCCATATCGTACCGGCCTCACCTGATGGCGGTTTATCGGCTACATAGATCTCATCCAAACTATCTTGTATTTTTTCTAAATACTCGGTGGCCTCAGAAGAAGTCATTTCGGTATTTAATAGATCAAACTTGCTCATAAAAACCTATAAAACAATAAATTAAAGTGAGTATCGCAGAATTGCACAATCTGAAATGATAGTAAAATTAAACTATCAATCACAGCTATTTGCGATAAGCCATGCCTAGCATAAAAAAGTGAGACTTGTTCAACTACAGCTTCTAAGATGAGTCCTTAAAATAACTCTAAGAGTATTCAGCTTTTAAATCATACATTTAATAAGAATCTTTATTGTATCCAACCGTGCAGCTTTCGATTATTTGTCACGCCTTAGCTCATTTTGCAAGCAACTCGTGCACCTAAAACGCTGAAGGATCCCCTCATAAATCAGCCATAGCATAGCCATATTTGAGCAACTGATTGGCGAATAATACCCAGGCCGCCAGCAATTCTTTCTCCGTGATTTGATAATCAGGCCGCCTGAGTACCTCCAATCCCAAGCGAATCGTTGAGAGTACCGTTCGATGCCCAATGGTATTGGCCTGAAAATGCTTATCCCAGCCCTGTTGCTGTGCGTGTAAACCAACTAGCCACAACAGGCATTGAACCATCAACCCAACTAGCCACAACAGGCATTGAACCATCAAC
>NZ_JAKKRH010000022.1:0-83366 GCF_025654465.1 Shewanella sp. SM101 | reverse complement strand
CCGATGACTTTGATAATCTGACGCTTCTCAAGTTGCCACCTTATTCACCGGAGTTGAATCCAATAGAGCAGGTATGGCAATGGCTGCGTCAAAATGTGTTGGCCAATCGTTGTTTTAGTGGTTATGACGATATTGTCGAACAGTGCTCTATCGCATGGAATACCTTCATTGAGAAGAAAGCAAGAGTGATAGAATTGTGTACTAGACCGTGGACAATTTTGACCAGTTAATTAATGTAATTGGTATTAAACCTAAGCTTAAGCCCGAACAGGAACGCAAGCTTATGCTTGAGCCAGCAGTCTTGATAACGACACTTGTGTCTCTTTACCTTGCTTATCTAAAAGGATGATTTGGCCATCTTTATTGGCAAAGTCGAGGGTGAGGCTCGCCTGCGAATCGGCCGCTGTCCAAGACAAGGTTAATGTGCGTTCTGCCGATGCCATTGTAAAGCGGCCATCGAAGGCTGAGCTGCTATTGCGCAGTTTAATCAGCTTCGTTAGCGCCTTAACGACAGGTTTGTGCATGGCTTGCTGCACTTTTTCACGATTCAAATAAGGGCGATTAATATCGCGGCCGACGTGAGTCCGGTTAAGCAGCGCCATATCGTTCGGGATTGCCAGCAGACCCGCGTAATACACCTGCGGAATCCCTGGTGCGAAAAACTGAATCGCCCGCGCCATCAAATAATCGAGGTCATTCTGGCCGAGTGCATCGTAATAGGTGCAGTTGATTTGATACAAATCGACGTTGCTGGCGGCCGCGCCTGTGGCCTGTAGACTCTCGCCCTTGCTATTGCCATGTATGGTTTCAACCAAATTATCGATTTGATTTTCGGTCAATAATCCGCGCAAGCCATCCATAGGGCCGACGTCGATAATGCCGATACCGTCGTGGGTGTCGAGTACGGTAATGCAGTTGCGTGGCGCCATTTCCAGCCAATGGGTCAAGGCTTGGCAATCTTGGCTAAACAGCGTGTGCAAGATGAGCGGTGGCAGGGCGAAGTCGTACACCATGTCGACCCGCTTGGCGATCTCGACCTGAGTCATGTGGTGCGAATGAATTTCGGCCAGCGTTGTCATACCTAACGCATTGGCTTGCTGGGCTAACTTATCCACAAACTCGAAGGACTCTTCAATCATAAAGCAGCTAGTGCCGGGCTTTTTAATCGCATAGCCCGCCGCATCTAAGCGGATCAGATTCACTTTACTGTGGTCGAAACGCGCCAGCACTCGGTTTAAATAATCTTTACCTGCGGTGGAATGAACGTCGATATCGATTTGATTGCGGGTAAAGGTGGTCCAAAACTCTTCGGTCGAACCATCGGCTAAGGTGTAAGTGCTAAAACAACTGCCCGGACGCGGACGATAGATAGCGGCTTGATCTTGCTCGCTTAACCCCTCAGGAAATACCTTGTCTTTGGTTAAAAATAAATCCCAGTAAGCCGATTGTTTGCCGTGCTTGAGCACGTCTTTAAATTCTGGTGATTCGGCGGACATGTGGTTAACGATAAGGTCGGCCATGATGTCGTAGTCGTCACCAATGCGTTTAACGTCATCCCAATTGCCTAAGCGTGAATCGACTTGCACATGGTCTATCGGATCGAAGCCCGCATCGCTGCCGTCAATGGGGAAATAGAAAGGCAAAAGATGTACGCCGCCGAATAGACCTTGCAACTCGTCATCGAGTAGCGCTTTGAGCTCCTTGAGCCCTGCATTGGTAATTCTGTCGACATAGGTGATCAGTTGCACTTGGTTTTTCATACTTTGCCCACGCTTGAGTTGTCTTTTTAGAGTAAAGGTTTATGGCAATCCTTTAATTGATTGCACAACCAAACTTAATCGATTAAGTTGTATATTTAACCAATATGAAACATTATTCAAGTGGTTTGTTGGATTTTTGAGTTAGTCTCAAGTTTTGGGGGAGGCTGGCTCACTGCTGTACACAAAAGCCGAAACCCTTTCAGTATGCTGTCACTGAGCAGCTGAGAGCGAGTAGGTATAATAACGATAAGGTGAAATGGTATGGTAAGTGATTCAAAAGGTTGCGATAACCGCAATCACACCCGTATTAGGGTACTCACATATTTAATGTTTTTCATGTTCGCTATGACCTCAGATGCCGTGGGTGTCATTATTCCAGAGTTGATATCCCAGTTTGGTTTGTCCATGTCGCAGGCCAGTGCTTTCCATTATATGCCGATGATTTTTATCGCGATAAGTGGACTATTTTTAGGCTTCTTGGCGGACAAGATTGGGCGTAAGTTAACCATTCTATTGGGGTTATTGTTATTCGCGCTCGCCTGTTTCATGTTCGCGCTGGGGGAATCGTTTTACTATTTCTTGTTCCTGCTCGCCTTTGTCGGCACGGCGATTGGCGTCTTTAAAACCGGCGCACTCGGGCTTATCGGCGATATCTCGACTTCCTCAAAACAGCATTCGAGCACTATGAATACGGTAGAGGGCTACTTTGGTGTCGGCGCTATGATAGGGCCAGCCATTGTTAGTTATTTACTGATCAGCGGCGTCTCTTGGAAGTATCTGTATTTTGGGGCGGGTTGCTTCTGTTTAGTGCTGTGTTGGTTAGCTTATCGGGCTGATTATCCGCAAATCAAACGTTCCTCGACGGATGCGATTAACCTTGCCAGCACCTTTAAGATGATGAAAAACCCTTATGCATTAGGGTTTTCACTCGCGATAGGTTTATATGTTGCCACCGAAGTGGCGATTTATGTGTGGATGCCGACCTTGCTGCAAAGTTATCAAGGCGATTACACCACATTGGCCGCTTATGCCCTGACGATCTTTTTTACCCTGCGTGCGGGTGGGCGCTTTTTAGGGGGCTGGGTGCTCGATCGCTTCCCTTGGCAGCAAGTGATGTTCTGGTTTAGCTTTGCGATAAGTGCTTGTTATCTTGGGTCTATGATCTACGGTATTGAGGCTGCGGTCATCTTACTACCCTTGTCTGGGCTGTTTATGTCCATGATGTACCCCACGCTCAATTCTAAGGGGATTAGCTGTTTTCCCGTAGATCAGCATGGCTCTGTGGCTGGGGTGATTTTGTTTTTTACTGCCGTGTCCGCCGCCGTTGGCCCCTTGTTGATGGGGTTCGTGGGCGATATCTTCGGCCATGTTAAATATGGCTTCTACCTTGCCACTGGTTTTGCCCTTTTGTTATGCCTCCTCAGCGGATTTAATCTCGTTAAAGATCCTGCCCGCCATTTGTTAACGGTTGAAGCGCACTAATTTGGACTGTGACAGGAAATATTTTTCTGTCACATTTCTTTAATTAATCAATACTTTGACCTAGTGCACCTAGAGTGCGAACCAAAACTGTGCAAAAAACGCACTTGCTTTTTGTTGTTAAGTTGCTAACTTGTTAACTTAATCGATTAAGTTGGATCGGGGTTAAGTTCAATATGACCTTGAGCAATCACTAAGATGGTTCTTCGATTAATCACAATTCGGTAGAGGCAGCCATGGGGAGATAGGGCTGCATCTCAAATATGGGTGGGGACATAAAAATGATAAAAAGCACATCACAGAAATTCTTGTTAAGTACATTGGCCGTGTTGGTGAGTTCTCACCTTTGGGCTGCCGACGCACCACAACAGGAAGAAGCCAAGAAAGACGCGTTAGGTTTAGAAAGAATTACCGTGACTGGGGTTGCCCGCGGCACTCGTGTTATGGACTCGAGTGTGTCAGTCAGCAGCGTGTCACTGGCTGAGCTGGAAGTGAGCTCGCCACGTTCATCGGCCGAAGCATTCCGTATTATTCCGGGGATGAAGGTGGAGTCTACTGGTGGTGAAGGTAACGCTAACATTGCCGTGCGTGGTTTACCTGTGGCGTCTGGTGGTGCTAAGTTCCTGCAAATTCAAGAAGATGGTTTGCCAATCCTGCAGTTTGGCGATATCGCCTTCGGTAACGCAGACATCTTTTTACGCTTAGATTCAACAGTGCAAACCATTGAATCTATCCGTGGTGGCTCGGCATCGACTGCGGCCAGTAATGCGCCCGGTGGCATTATCAACGTAATCAGTAAAACGGGTACTTCGGATTCGGGCAGTGTGGCTACCACCTTAGGGCTGGATTACGATACCTTCCGTACCGACTTTGAATACGGCACTAGCATCAACGACAGCCTGCGTTTCCATGTGGGTGGTTTTGTGCGCACCGGTGAAGGCCCACGCGACGCTGGCTATAACGCCAACAAAGGCGGCCAGATCAAAGCCAACTTAACCAAAGAATTTGATAAAGGCTATGTTCGTCTGTATTTCAAACATTTAGATGATAAAAGCATTGGTTACTTACCTATGCCTATGTACTCAGATGGCAGTTCAATCCCAGGTTTTGATGCTAAATCCGATGCGATTCAATCCGCGTATTTCCAGTCAACCTTGAGCTTAGGTGCCGACGGAGAACGTCGCCGTGGCGATATGCGCGATGGCATGAATCCTGTAGTTAATTCTGTCGGCTTAGAAGCCTCCTTCGATTTAGGTAACGATTGGCAGGTCGAAAACCGTTTCCGTTTCTCCGATGTGAGCGGCAACTTCATCGCGCCATTCCCAGCCGAAGTGGCCAACGGTAGCGACATTGCCACCAGTATTGCTGGCACTGGCGCTAAGTTGATTTACGCCAATGGACCTAATGCGGGTAGTCAGATGGACGGTTTAGCCATGCGTATCAATACCTTTGATGTGCAGATGAATGACTTTGGCTCAATCGTAAACGATTTTAAATTGACTAAAACCTTCGACGATACCAGCGTGACCTTAGGCTATTACAATGCCACCCAAAACATCGGCATGAGTTGGATGTGGAACTCTTATCTGATGGAAGTCAAAGGCGATAATGCAGCGCTATTAGATGTGGTTGCCGCCGATGGCACTGCCTATTCTGACAATGGCCTCTATGGTTACGGCGTACCTTACTGGGGAAATTGTTGCCAACGTAATTACGATACCGACTACAGCATTAAAGCGCCTTATCTCGCGTTAGCCTCGAGTTTTGGTGACTTGTCGCTCGATGCCAGTGTGCGTTATGACAGTGGTGATGCCAGCGGTAACTACGCGGGTAGCGTGCAATCGCAAGTGGATATGAATCTCGATGGAGTGATTTCAATCCCTGAGCAGAGCGTGTCTTCTATCGATAATGCGAACCCTCAGCCAGTGAATTACGATTGGAGCTACACCTCTTACTCATTAGGTGCTAACTATCAATTTTCCAGTGACTTAGCCGCCTTTGGTCGCTTGAGCCACGGTGGCCGCGCCAATGCCGACCGTCTGTTATTTGGTAAGGTGCGTGCCGATGGTTCAGTGGCGAAGGAAGATGCGGTTGATATCGTTGACCAGTATGAGTTAGGTGTTAAGTACCGTTACGATGATCTGTCTGTGTTCGCGACGGCGTTCTACTCAGAAACCGAAGAGCAAAACTTTGAAGCCACAAGCCAACGTTTCTTCGACCGTAAGTACAAAGCCAAAGGTATCGAAATCGAGTCGGCCTATTTCATCGGTGACTTCGATTTTAGAGGCAACCTAACCTGGACCGATGCTGAGATTGCTAAAGATGCATTGACGCCAGAAGTGGTGGGTAATACCCCAAGAAGACAGGCTGACTTTATCTACTCTTTGATGGGCCGTTACAACTTTGACCAAGGTTCAGTGGGCGTTAACTTAATCGGTACCACGGATTCTTATGCTCAAGATAATAACGACTTAAGTTTCGACGGCTACAACCAAGTAAATGCCTTTGCAACTTACAATCTGACCGAAGCTATGAGTGTGTCTTTAAACGTCAACAACTTGTTTAATGTCACAGGTATTACTGAAGCGGAAGAAGGCTCAATCCCTGATAACAATATCATCCGTGCCCGTACCATTAATGGCCGCACCACAAGTGCGACGCTGAAATACGAGTTCTAAGCGGATCTTGCTACAGAAACTGTTTTTACAGAAAAAATGTTAAGCCCAAAACAGCCCATGGAAGTGGGCTTTTTGCCTGCTACAGAATACAGAATATAGAAAACAAAGTTGGAGTGAAAATGACGGTATTACTCAGTTTCGGTGAGGTGTTAGTAGACTTGCTGCCAACCGATGCCACGGGCAAGCATCATCAGCCGATTGCGGGTGGCGCGCCCGCCAATGTGGCCGTGGGTTACGCTAAACTCGGCGGTAAGAGTTATTTTGCCGGTGGCATCAGCGCCGACCATTATGGCGTTATGTTAAAGCAAGCCTTAGCGGATCAGGGGGTGGCGACCGATTATTTGGCCGAAGTGCCGGGCGCCGCTACCGCGACTGTGCTGGTGAATTTAGATGAACAGGGTGAACGTACCTTTGAGTTCAACCGAAATGGCACAGCCGATATGCGTTACAGCAATCAGCATTTTGACAATATCCCATGGCAGGGGATTGATATCTTTCACCTTTGCTCGAATACCTTTACCGAAACCGCCATCTTTAACACTAGCCTTTATGGCGCGCGTTGTGCCAATGCGTTCGCGACCTTAGTGAGCTTTGATGTGAACCTGCGTTTATCCCTGTGGCAAGACTTGTCCTTGCTGGCCGAGCGGGTTGAGCAGTGTTTCCGTTACACCCAAGTGCTGAAAATGAGCCGTGAAGAAGCGGACTATTTAGCGCTGGCGCGGGATAAGGGCTTTGAAGACTATTTGCAGTTTTGCCTCGCCCAAGGGGTTGAGGTGATTTTGGTTACCGATGGCGCCAACCCAGTGCAATGCATCACAGCGTTGCAAAGGTTTAGCGTACCTGTCCCCAAAATTTCTGCCGTCGATACCACGGCTGCAGGTGACAGTTTTATCTCAGGTTTTCTGTTCGCCTTAGGCTTAGATCTGCAATACGATTTAGGCAATTTGACCTTGAAACAAAGGCTCGAAAGCAAAGCGCACTTAGAGGCGGCGGTAGTGTTTGCAACACGCTGTGGCGCAATTACCTGCGGGCAAAAGGGCGCGTTTCCCTCCTTACCTACGTTGGCGCAGGTCAGCTAATCCTTACTGCATTAACGATAAAATCCAAGGTGGGCCTGATGAGTTTGCCTTGGATTTTTTGTCTTTTAGATTTTCCGCTTGCCATTTTTCAATAGCATAGCGCGAACCCCATCACGTTTTAGTCGCCCCTTTTCCTGAGCATTTATGCTATTTTAGCTGCGGCTTAAGGTCGAAGCTGTAGCGGCTTCTTCCATGCTTGATGTCGATATTTTTTATTTCGGCATGTTTCATTTCAACATCACTGGGGATTTCCTATGAGCAAAGCAAAAATCGGTATTGTGACGGTAAGCGATCGCGCCAGCGCGGGGATTTATGAAGATATCTCAGGCAAGGCGATTATCGACACACTCAACGACTACCTCACCAGCGAGTGGGAGCCGATTTATCAAGTGATCCCCGATGAGCAGGATGTGATTGAAGCGACGCTGATCAAAATGGCTGACGAGCAGGATTGCTGCTTGATTGTCACTACCGGCGGCACTGGCCCAGCGAAACGCGATGTTACCCCAGAAGCCACTGAAGCCGTCTGCGATCGCATGATGCCAGGCTTTGGCGAGTTGATGCGCGCCGAGTCATTGAAATTTGTCCCCACTGCCATTTTATCGCGCCAAACCGCAGGTTTGCGTGGCGATTCTTTGATTGTGAATTTACCCGGCAAGCCAAAATCGATTCGCGAATGTTTAGATGCCGTGTTCCCCGCCATTCCTTACTGTATCGACTTGATGGAAGGCCCGTATTTAGAGTGCAATGAGTCGGTTATCAAAGCATTCAGGCCTAAGGCTAAGTAAGCTTCTATCTAGCTTGTAAAACAATAAGGCCACTGAAATTCAGTGGCCTTATTGTTTTGTTCGTTTAGGGCTCATAACTGATTAATCTGTTGCTTTAGCTCGTACTCTGGCTCTGTCACGATTTTTTCAAGTACTTGTACTCGCTCGATCAGTGCTTGGTTTTGTAGGCTGAGTTGAGTCACTTTATCCTTAAGATGGCTATCGTCTGCGGCGCCTACTCCAAATTGGCGCGCTTTTAGATAGTGCTTAAGCATCTCAGTAGCACTCATTCCTATGATGAAGGTGACCATAATCACCATTAAGACATATTCGTTTTCCATAACAAACTCCCGTAGTTATTGAGGTTTTCAACTTGGAGACGATTTGGTGATCGCCGCCAAGTTGAGCAATCGATTTACCTTACAAACCGAAGATTACTTTTTCACTCTTGAGCGACCTTTCCATGCCAAAGGCGAGCAATACCGCAATGGCGAGTGTGCCTAAGGTCGAAACCAGTAACTGCAGCATGGGCAAGTCTTTACCTTTGATAAAGTCCATTAATGCCTGTTGCTGACCCGAGACGGGCAACCACTGCAGCATATCTGGCGCTATGTTGTAACTGGCGGCCATCGACAGGGCTAAGGGCACAAACAGCACCATAGTCAGATAGGACTGAGCTTCCTTAAAGGTTTTCGCCATAAAAGACACAAAAAGTTGCAGACAAGCGGCCATTAACGCGACGGGGATGCCTACCACTAACATCAGTGCCATAAATTCTGTGGTGATATTGACGCTAAAGCCTAATTCCTGCCATGGCACAAAGGCGTAGGCGATTTTAGACACCAGCAAGATCAGCACTAAACCGAGCAAAGCGAACAAGCTCACCGCAATAATTTTTGACAGCACTAACTGGCGAGTGGTCAGCGGATGGCTCAGTAGCAGGGCCAAGGAGTTGCGTTCGCGCTCACCGGCACTGGTGTCGATAGCTAGGTTCATGCCCGAGATAAATACCGAGTAAATCATAGTGAAAATGGCGATACCTAAGATCATCCCACCCTTAGAGTCTGTAGTGGCTTTGTCTTGCACATTCACTTTAAGCGGCTGCACCACGCGCGGGTCGATACCGCGGGCGATTAAACGTAAACTGCCCATTTCAGCGCTGTAGGCCTGCAGTTGCTTCTCGAGTCTGCGAATCGAGTTCTGTAGTTTCTCCTCAGAGTTATCGGCCACGATAGTGATCTCGGCGCTTTTGCCTTGGTTCATTTGCGCGGCATAGTCGGTGCTGATGATCAGTTCTATTGCTTTAAGGTCTTTGGCGTCAGAGCCATCGGCTGCGCCTTGAGTGATGCCTTTATTTGATAAAAATCTTACTAAATCCGGTGCTTTATCGGGATTTTTAATGGTGATTTTCAAATCATCGGGGCTGGTTAGCTGGCCAATTAACACCATAAATAGGCCGCACATGATCAACGGTGTGCCTATGGCGTAGTACAGACCCGCCATCACAGAGCGCTTATCGCGGGCGGCATCGATGAGTTCTTTACGAACCATAGCGATTATTTTATTCATGCTGTCATTCCTTTAACCATGTTCTTAAATGCCACGCTTTTACATATCAAGCTCTTAAAGGTTAAAACCTGCGTGCGTAATCTTTGCTGAGTCATCACGCCGCTATCCCTTCATCCGTGCCGATAAGTTGAATAAAGGCTTCTTCGAGCGAGTCTTTGCCTGTTTGAATGCAAAGCTCAGTTGGGCTGCCAATGGCGACGACTCTGCCTTGGGCCATGACGATCACTTGGTCACACAGCGCGGCGACTTCCTGCATCACATGGCTCGAGAACAGTACGCAATGTCCTTGATTTTTAAGGTCGATAAGAATGTCACGCAGTAGGCGAGTGCTCATCACATCCAGCCCACGGGTCGGCTCGTCGAGGATAATATTGCTCGGGCTGTGGACGATTGCCTGTGCGAGGGCGGTTTTCATTCTTTGTCCTTGGGAGAAGCCTTTGCAGCGGCGATCGCTAATGTCTTCGAGGCGCAATTTTGCAATCACTTGGCTGGTGGCTTCTTTGGCGTCCTTGGATGATAAGCCGCTTAGCTCGGCAAAATAGCGAATGTATTCCCGTGGTGTTAAGCGTTCGTACAGACCAAAAGGGTCGGGGAATAGCCCGAGTTGCTGTTTAGCGCCAATAGGGTCGATGGCGACATCTATGCCTTCGATTTCAGCCTTGCCGTTATCGGGTTTCAGCAGGCCAAAGATAGTGCGTAAACAGGTCGTTTTACCTGCCCCGTTCGGGCCGAGTAGTCCTGTGATTTGGCCGTTTTGTGCGACGAAACTTAAGTCATTCAGCGCCTGCACGTCACCGATGCGTTTGGAAAGATGGGATACTTTAATCATGGCTTATTCCTTAGCTCCAGTGCTGGCGTAATCATCTGTTGTCGTGGTTTTTGTGCTGGTCGTATTAAGCGGTTCCACCGAGCTGGCATTTAAATAAAAGCTGCGGCGCACATCTTTGTTTAAGCACTCGCCGTCGAGATTGTTGACTGAGCCTGAGCGGACGAGATCGGCAATCAGGTTATTGGCGCAGGATTGATAGGCCACACCGTGGGTCGCATAAGGAGCGACAAAGTGTTTGGCATTGGTGAGTTTTTCCATGGCTAACTCGCCCCAGCTTGGTGGGGTGGCGGGGTCGATTTCGCCGGATAACAACAAGGTCGGAATGTTGCTGTTAATGGGCTCGCTAAAGCTGTCATCGACCGCAGGGACTTTCCATACTGAACAAGTCGCCTCTAAGCCTTCGATCATGGTTCTGCCCATAAAGGATTTTTTGGCCTGCTCGCGCATGGTTGGGGTAATGCGGTGCATATCTTCGCCACAGACCACAGAGGCATGCATGCCCATCGCCATGCCAGCATTGTCGATAGTGAGGGCATAGAGGCCGAGTATGGGTTGGAAGTTGTTTTTCGATGCTTGATGAATCGCATGGGGCAAGAGGGCGCGCACATTGGCTTGATACAGTGCCATGCGGATCGAGCCAGAGAATTTACCGCGCGTCATGGTCAACATGGTTTTTTCGCCCGTGACGGGATCGTAAACGTTTTCCATCACAGGGCCTGTGGCGAGCTTAGCGTCGACTCGCTCAAAGTCTGCCTTTAACTGGGGAAATTGACTGTTACAGGCGGCGGTTGCTTGGCAATCCTTAAACAATAAGTCGAAGCCACGATCAATTGCCGAGCCAATTTCTAATACGCTTTGCTGCATGGGCACTATGCCGTCTAAGGTCACTGTGGCTAAGTGCTCTGGATATAAACGCATGTAAAGTTGCGCCATGCGAGTGCCGTAGGAGATGCCGTAAATATGCAGTTTTTTATAGCCTAAGTGCGCACGTACGGCTTCGAAGTCTTTAATCGCATTGAGGCTGCCATATTGGGTCACGTCGGCATCAATTTTGGCTAAGCATTTTTGCGTTTCGGCTAAGGTATCGACATTATCGTCATCGAAGGACAGTGGAGATTGAGCACCTTCATCGCAGGCCAGCACATTCGAACGGCCTGTGCCCCTTTGATCGATCAGTAAAATATCCCGCTGTTGGCGGACTTTGCTCAGCATGGCATCGAAACCTGCCGCGTTCTCTATGGCCGATTGTCCTGGGCCGCCTGCAATCGCCAGCAAGGCTTCTTCATGATTGGCATTTTTCACCGCAGGCAAAACAACGTAATGCACTTGGATCTGTTTGCCATCGGGTTTGTTAGGGTTTTCTGGCACAGTCACAAAACCGCAGTTTAGACGATCGGATACGCCTTCCACATAACAAGTGTCAGTGTCATTCGCCATGTTCCTAGCTATATCTGCCGTCGCTTGTGTCTCTTGGCTTTTAACATCACTCGCCCACGTCGCCGTACTTGCCATTGCCAGTATGAGGGCGCTCATTCTCAAAGTACGCGTGTGCCATGTGGCACTAGTCGCACCATGGCGTGGCTGAGTTGGCACAAGGCGTTGAACTGTGTTGCTTAACTTCCTGTGTGTCATGCTATGTATCATGCGCGCTTTCCTTTTTGCATTTCAGGACGAGTTGTAAATTTAGATACAAAATATCGGTATATTAATGTGTTAACAAGGTGTGAGCGGGCAGTGCTGGGCGTTTTTCATGTCAACCTAAGTTGTTGTGAACCTATTTACAAGCACTGACACGAACAAGTTGTGTTTTTTGGGGATAAGAAAAACTCTGGCAAGGCGATGTCATTAGCAGATAAAAGCCTATTTACAGCGTGATTTGGGCGACATTTGCACAACATTAGAGCAAAAACTCTTAGTTTTTATTTGGCCTTCAGGTAGAATGCTGCAAAAGCGGTACACTTGTAAGCTAAAAAGGTGAGTCTCTTATGTCTCTCGATCAATATCATGTTATTCGACTACTACAGCAGCAGAGCGAGTCTTTAAAAGACGCAGTAGCGCTGGAAGGTTTTGAAATGGCCGCTCCTTGGTATCAGGTGAGTTGGCAAGCCTTCGACCAAATCAGCAGTAAAATTGCACAAGTGTTGATCGAACTTGGCGTACAAGTGCAAGACCGTTGCGTTATTCTGGCGCAAAACTGCCCGCAGTGGACTTGTGCCGATGTCGGCACTCTCAAAACTCGCGCCGTTGTAGTGCCAATTTATCCCACCAGTACCGTCGAACAGGCGAGCTTTATCGTTAACGACGCCACCGCTAAAGTGATTTTTGTCGACGACGCTAAGCAATACGCCATGGCGTGTGAGTTGCAAGCCTTATGCCCAAGCTTAGAGCATGTGATTGTATTCGATGCCAGCGTGACACTCGCTGCCGATAAGGCCAATCAGCATTGGCATCTAGATACCCTACTGGCGGGTGACACTCAGTTAAACATTGAGCAAGAAGCCGAGCTTAATCAGCGTTTACACGCTGCAAATCTTGATGATTTACTGACCTTAATTTATACCTCCGGCACGACGGGCGATCCTAAGGGCGTGATGCTGGATTACCGTAATATGGCGTCTACCATACGCCAGCACGATCAAAAATTGGCCTTCCATTCTGGCGATGTGTCTTTGGCATTTTTGCCATTGAGCCATGTATTTGAGCGCAGTTGGAGTTTCTACGTCTTGTGCCGTGGCGGCCATAACGTCTATCTGCAAAATACCCAAAGAGTGAAAGAGGCGATTAGCGCCGTGCGTCCACATACCTTGTGTGTGGTGCCGCGTTTCCTCGAAAAAGTGTATAGCGCCGTACAAGATAAAGTCGCCAAATCAGCCGACGGTCGTAAGAAGTTGTTTGCTTGGGCGATGCGCGTCGGCCAACGTCAGTTCGAAGTTGGCCAAGGTCGTGCTAAGGGCGGATTGTGGTTGTCGCTGCAATGGCGTTTGGCGCACAAGCTGGTGTATAGCAAGCTGCAAGCCGTGCTCGGTGGCCGTTTGAAGTTTATGCCTTGCGGTGGCGCAGCCTTAGATGTGAATGTCGGTAGTTTTTTCCATGCGATTAATATTCCAGTACTTTGTGGATACGGTATGACAGAAACTAACGCGACTGTGACCTGCAATACCTTAGGTAATCGAGTGCCAGGTTCCAATGGACAACCTTTGCTGGAAACCGAAATTAAGCTAGGTAAGGACGATGAGATTTTAGTCCGCGGCGCGACTGTGATGCGCGGCTATTACAACCGTCCTGAAGATACCGCCGCTGCGTTTGAAGATGGTTGGTTAAAAACCGGTGATGCAGGGCGTTTCGATGCGAACGGCAATTTATTTATTACCGATCGTATTAAAGAATTGATGAAGACCTCTAACGGTAAATATATCGCGCCGCAAAGGGTTGAGGGCGCCGTGGGCTGTTGTCCTTTTATCGAGCAAGTGGCGATTATTGCCGATGCGCGTAATTATGTGACCGCTTTGATTGTGCCAGCGTTTGAGTCACTGGAAGCGTGGGCGAAGGACAAAGGGCTGAAGTATGAGTCACCTTTAGAATTGCTGCGCCATAGTCATGTGGTTGAGCATTTTGAGCAACGCTTAAAGCAGTTACAGCATGAGTTGGCCGGTTTTGAACAGATTAAAAAGTTCACTCTGTTGCCTGAAGCGTTTTCGATGGAAGCGGGTTTAATCACCCCAACGCTCAAGCTGCGCCGCAAGATGATTTACCATAAATACGCCCATGAAATAAATGCTATGTACAACAACTAATTGTTAAGTTGTTGTTGCTAAAGGCCGCAGAAGCGGCCTTTTTTTTATCTACTACTTCCTGAAGTGCTTTTCTTCGCTTAAAATTCGCCCCGTTTACTGGTGCGCATGAGGCGCGAGGCGTCGGTATAAAAGGTGTAGTTAAATGGAACTTTCGATTCGTAGTTTATTCACTGCAGCGAGTGCGGTGTTGTTATCTTCTTTAACTGTCATTCCTGCAGCTGACGCTGAGGATTACGACAAAATCGTCCATGGCCCAGTGGACTTGCCTAACGGGCAATGGCTCAATTTCTATCAAAAAGATCATAAAGTGTGGGGCGAAATGCTCTATGGCGATGCGCCTGGCGTGCGTCTTGATGATTATGGTTCTGCTGAAGTGGTTGCGGTTTTTTACCTCGATTTTGATAAAGGTGGCACCAAAGAAGTGGTTGTCATGCTTAAAGATGCCGATGGTCAGCATTTACGGGGCTATGGTTTTGAAGGGGATGATCTCACAAAACTCCCCCGTCTACAGGTTGTGCTCGATGAAGTCGCACCAACCTTAACCTCGTTTACCGTGGGTAGCGTTCGCAAAGTGTTAAGCCAAATTCCGCCGCAACAATACCGTATGACCTATGATGTTGACGCGATTGAAGATCCCGCCATTAAAGCGGTTGTCGATGGTTCTACTAAGCCCAAGCCGACCTTAGTGGGTTATCGTAATTCCGAAGGTTCACCCGTCGATGTGAAGACCGCCGTCGAGTATAAATTACGTTATCCACTCACTCGTAAAGATAAAGATGCCCAAGGGATTGAGCGCCAATATAGCTTAGTGACCACCTTTGATCGCAGTGGATATAGTGAAGAAGATGGCAGTTTTGTGTTGGTGAGCGTGGCCTTTGAGGCCGATGACTTTGATTGGCTTAAAAGTGGTGGTGCCGTGATCCCTAAAACTGGCCCATCCTACGATTTTATGAGTATGAGCATGGCGAGTACTTGGGCAGGGCTTGCCAGTGAAAGTCATTATGCCCAAGGCGTGCTTGATGGCCCATATGCGGCCTACGATGGTCGCAATGGTAGCGTGGTTTACTCTGGTAACTACAAACAGGGCAAAAAAGTCGGTAAGTGGATGGAGACAGAGAACCAAGCCATTTATTGGGAAGGCGAATATCTTGACGGTAAAAAGCAAGGTAAATGGATTGCACAGTCGATGTTCGATGAGGCCGATAGCTTTGGTTTTGCCCATTACAATCAGGATGTGCTCGACGGCCCCTACGAAGTCTATGAGCCCGATTATGACTCCAGTGCAGAAGGCGATAAGCGATTAGTGGCAAAAGGCATTTATCTCAATGGCGTAAAAGATGGCGAGTGGCTTGAGGCTGATGGTAGCAAAGGCCAGTATCAAAAGGGTGTGAAGCAAGGCGCTTGGGTCGATAAAGTGACGAGCGGACATTTCCGTGATCAAGTAGGTGAAGGCGCCTATCTTGCAGGAAAACGCACTGGCCCTTGGGTATTTAAAGCCGAAGATGGGACTCGTACCGAAGTGAGCTATGTCAATGGCTTACGTCAAGGAGAGTCTAAATCATTCGACAAAAATAATCTGATGTTTAATACCCGTCATTATGAGCAGGGTCGCCTTAATGGTCAGAGTATTTGGTATTCAAGTCCGAATGTCGTGGTGGATATCGCTAACTACCGCCAAGGAGAGTTGGATGGTCAGCAAATGCGCTTTAATCCCCAGAACGGTGAGCTGACTGAACTAACGAGTTATAAATTCAATGAAGCGGTGACGCTTAAGCCTTCGCACGATGAATGTATTATGCGTGAGAATCCCTACTCAGATGATTGTGAAGGGGTGATTAATGGCAAAAATGAAGCAATTTCATCGATAAAACACGGTGAGCAGCGCGAATATCATAGCAGCGGCTCCTTGTATAAATTGGCTTATTACACCAATGGCGCTGTAGATAAAGAATATCAGTTTGATTCCAATGGCCGTTTATTAAATTTAAAAACGTACAAAGCGGGTAAGGAATACGGCCCAAGTATCAGTTATTCCACTGATGGTGGTTACTCACTCTCCCGATATGGTCACCAAGTGAATAACCGTGTCTCTGGCCCCCATTACAGTTTCTATCCCAATGGGCAATTAAGAAGCCTGTGGAACTACTGCCAGCAAGAAGGCGAAACCTGGAACGGTGAACCTTATTTCTGGGATAACGCCATTGCGCGCTGCGGTATACAGCGCGAGTACTTTGATAATGGTGCCGTGAGTTGTATTGAAGATCTCGATAGCAATTATGCCGTTGATAAAGTGTGTTACGACATGAATGGCAAGATAGCGAATGAAATGCTGCGTATCGATGAGCAGCATGTGATCCACAAGCGCTACATTAACGGTGTCATCTATTCCGAAGAGCCGGGTTTTGCCGATTACTCACATATCACTAAGGGCCGTAAGATTTATCACTTAGAGAACCCAAAAACTCATGGGGTGTATAAGTCTTATAAAAATGGCAAGTTAGAATACGAGAAAATGTATGATATGGGTAAGGCTGGATGCCTTAAAAAGTACGATGCTAACGGCAAGCAAACCCCAGAAACGGCGAGTTGTCAGTTTTAAAATGCTGGGTTTGGGCTAGTGGCTAGAACCTGTTTGGCTTAGGATAATGGATGAGTTTGGTGGTTTGGTTTCATTGCGATAATCACCACGCTCTTCCAGTTATAAAATAATAAAAAGGAAGTTTGCATGTCAGCCACAGAATACAGTCTCGAAATCAATCCAAGATTTACTGAAACCGACGGCCTAGGTCATATCAACAACACTGTTATCCCCGTATGGTGCGAAGCGGCGCGCACGCCAATCTTTGAGATTTTTAATCCCGAGTTAGATTTACATCAGTGGAATCTTATCGTGGCGGGGTTTACCGTGGCATTTATCGCGCCGACTTACTATGGCAAGAGTGTCACAGTAAAAACCTATGTCAGCCGTATCGGTAATAGCAGCTTCGAGCTGACCCAAACCTGTTGGCAAGCGGGTAACAAGACCGCCGAAGTGAAAACCACACTCGTACATTACGATTACAGCAGTGAAAAAAGCCGCCCGATTCCTGAAGATATCCGCGAAATGCTCGCTAATCTGAATGGTGAAGGTGCTTAGTCTGCTTACTCTTTCGGTCAGCGTAATTGCAATTGCGCTGCTGAAGGGTTAATTTGTCGACCCGTTAACTGTGATGCAGATCACTTATCTGTATTGCTTAATTTTTATCGGTTCGGATTAACCATGAGATTCTATTTTACCCGCATGCGATCGAAGGACATTTGTCCACCAAGACAACCACTTAAAAAGATTGTGTGGTCATGGGTGGGGGCTTTCTGTGGCATTTACTTGGTTGCGAGTCTCGCAAATTATATGAGTGAAAACCTCGTCGACACTATGTTTGTCATTGGCTCGTTCGGCGCGTCGGCTGTGCTAGTGTACGGTGCACCGCTGGCGGAGTTTTCTCAGCCGCGTAACTTGATTGGTGGCAGTGTGTTATCGGCCTTAATTGGGGTCGCAGTGTACCAAGTGTGTGGCGATTATGTGGTGCTGTCGAGCGCCTTAGCGGTATCCCTGTCTATCGCATTCATGTACCTGACTCGCACTCTTCATCCTCCGGGCGGCGCAACGGCATTGATTGCCGTGATTGGCGGTGAAAACGTGCATCAACTTGGCTTTCTTTACGCGTTAATGCCAGTGTTCCTCGGCTCAGTATTACTCTTACTGGTCGCGCTGGTGGTCAATAATCTCTCCACCGATCCCAAGCGCCATTACCCTGTTTATTGGATTTAGCGAACTCGTTTTTAAATCTGCCTATTTCAAAAACTGCTGCACATACCAGCAGTTGGCTTGGATAGTAAACTCTTGGCCTTTAGCCCACTTTAAGCCGTGGCGCACTAAGCGTTCGGCAAGGCCTTTACCGCGCAGTTCGTTGGGGACAAAGGTGCGGCTAAAATCGATATCCTTGCCTGATAATTGGTATTCCAACACGGCTTCATAGCCATCGACAGGGATAATAAAACGCTGTTTATCCTGTTGATGTTCGATGGCTATTTCGATATTTTCGTTATCTGACATACATGCTTCCCTCAAGGTATGGCCTAAAGTGTGCTGGCAATTCGTTATTGATTTGAATAGCTTAAGCGATTTCGTGTTGTTTGAGAATTGTCAGCAGTTCTGCTGGTAACTCAGCTTTTTTGCCCGTTTTAAAGTTAAACATCACCGCGACTGAAGTACCTAACGTCGTTACTGCCTGCTGCTGTTTACTAAAAGCCTGATAATGCATGGTAAATCTATCGCTGTGAATATCGCTAATACTGACACTCACCAATAAAGTATCGGGGAAAGTCACTGGGCGTTTATAGCGAGCCTGATTTTCGCTGATTACGGGGCCAATACCTGATTTATACAGGGTATCTAGCGGGAAGAGGCGATTGAAAAAGTCGATACGTGCCGTTTCAAAATAGCGGAAATACACCACATTATTTACGTGTTGTAGGGCATCCATTTCACCCCATGCAACGGGGATTTCGGTGACTATAGGATGCTGTGCGAGAAACTTTTCCATTGCCTGTTCTTGTACACCTTCTTGCAGCTGTTCTTGTGTAAATCCCATGATAAAAATCCCAAGTTAAAACGCTCGTTTAAGCGGCCAGACTAGCAGCATAAGATTGCTGCGACAAGTCTTGGCCTAAGCTGATACTGTGGCTGATAATGGCAAGCAATGCAGATATGAGTAATGTCTTTAAAGGGTTAGGTTGAGCTATGTATATTGGACAAGCGGCAAAGCAAACAGGGCTGTCGATAAAAGCGATTCGCTTGTATGAGGAGTGGGGGCTTATCGACACTCCCGCACGTCAGGGGCGTTATCGTATTTATAGTGCGGCGGATATTAGGCTGTTGTTGCTGATCAAAGAGGCCAAAGCCCTCGGCATTAAGCTTGTCCAACTAAAAGATTTACTCGAACAAGGCGATAAGCATGCTCAGTTAGCCACAGTGCAGGCTTTTTTGTTGGGTATTAAAGCGGATTTTTTACGCCAGATAAGTGAGTTAGAACATAAAGTCACTCAGTTAGATGCCTGTATTGATGGGCTCACCTCCTGTGAGTCGCAGCTGTTACCTTAGATCTTGACTCTCCCCTTAGGGGCAGAGTTTATGCTATTTGCCACATTGACTGTTATGGAGTTTCATCGTGGCAAAAAAGATTTTAGTGATCTGTGGTAATCCTAAGGCGCAGAGTTTTTGTGAGTATCTAGCTGAAACCTATGCCCAAGCGGCTGTGGAACTGCACTCAGTGAGAATCGTCAAACTAGCTGAGCTGAATTTTGACCCGAATCTGACCTATGGTTATCGTCAACCTCAGCCACTCGAAGCCGATTTGCTAGCGTTTCAAGCGAATATCCAGTGGGCGGAGCATGTGGTGATTGTCACCCCGATTTGGTGGGGCGGTATTCCTGCTAAGTTTAAAGGCTTAATCGATAGGACATTTTTATCTGGGTTTGCATTTCAATATGAGAAAGGTAAATTGATACCCGCTAAGTTGCTGTGCCATAAAACCTCGAGAATTATCATGACCATGGACACGCCGCCTTGGTATTACAAGTGGTTTCAAGGCGCTTCCGCGCTCAAACAGCTTGATACCGCCACCTTAGTTTTTAGTGGTTTTAAGCGGGCTAAGTCCAATATGTTGGGGCCAGTGATGAGTGCTAAGGAGCCGCAATTGCAACAATGGCGAGCGTTGGTGCAGCGGCTGGGGAATTTAGGTTTATAGAATCTAGCGAAACAAGGAGTGGGGTGTGATTAAACAAGTGGGCAATACTATTATTCAGCCAAAACACAGAGCGTCTTGCCATTGCGGTGCCGTGGTATTGGAGTTGTCATTGCCTAATGGCATCGAAAATCCACGCCGTTGCGATTGCTCTATCTGTCGTCGTAAGGGCGCAATGGTTGGCTCTGTGCCGCTGGCGGGGATTAAGATCCTCAAGGGTGAGGATGCGCTGAAACTCTATGAATTCAATACCAAAACTGCCAAACACTACTTCTGCTCTATCTGCGGTATTTACACCCATCACCAGCGACGTTCCAATCCCCATGAGTATGGTTACAACATTGGTTGCCTCGAAGGGGTTAACCCATTCGATCTCGAAAATGTGCCCACGAATGATGGCGTTAACCATCCTGCGGATCGTTAGATTATGAATATAGGTCAGTTTGTTGCACTCACTGGACTGTCGGCGCATACGCTCAGATATTACGAGAAAATTGGCCTACTGCAGTCTGTCGTTCGAAATGGCAGCGGGCATCGTGATTATGCGGCGAAAGAAGCGGAATGGATTGGGTTTATCAATCGCTTAAAAGAAACGGGCATGCCGTTAAAGCAGATATTGACCTATGCCGAGTTGCGTGTCCAAGGCGATGCAACCGCTGGCCAGCGACAGCAGTTGCTCGAGCAACATGCAACACAATTGGCTGAGCGTATTCGCCAAGAGCAGGAGCATTTGGCTGCCCTTAAGCAAAAAATTCACTATTACCAAACTCATTTTTAGTGGCTAAGCTCAGTCGCTAACATTTGTGGTTAAATGCTAAAAAGCTAATATTATTTACTTTTCTATTTGCTTGCGCCTCTAGTCGGCGAGTTAAACAGAGGGTTAGTTTTACTGATCCGCATTGCCTGTGTCATCCATCAATGAACCATTGACTTAGAGTTAACTCTAAGGTTTAGGCTGCTTGCTGTGATTTAATCCAACAGGAGCTAAAAATGAGTAATCAAAGATATGTGCAGGGCCTCGCTAAACTGACTGAAATCGACGGTGAGGCGGGGGAGAAAGTCATCCGCAGTCTTGCCGATATTTGCCCTGACTTAGGCAAGTACATTATTGAATATCCTTTTGGGGATATTTATCAGCGTGAAGGGCTCGATCTTAAGACGCGGGAGCTAGTGACCGTTGCCGCACTCACGGCGCTAGGGCATTGCCAGCCACAGTTAAACGTACATATTAATGGCGCATTGAATGTGGGTTGTACGCCGCAGGAAATTGTTGAGGTGATATTGCAAATGTCGGTTTATGCTGGCTTTCCTGCTGCACTTAATGGCATGTTTGTCGCTAAAACCGTATTTTCTGAGCGGGAGTTAAGCGTCGTTTAGTTAGTCCTGAGTCAGGTTTATCGATTTGCAAGAGTGACCATAAGGCCGCTTTGATTTCCTCTTTCAAGTTCATTTTAGTTGGATTTAAACTGGCGATGGGGTGTTGCAGGGCTTTCATTCGACTCTAAACAGAACGTTCGACTTTGGCTAGTGATAGCCAAAGTGACCAATATACCGAGATTGAGTGGCACAGTTGCCAACACTGTGCTTTGCACATTACAGTGGCAAATGTTGCCCGTCTTACTATTTCAATGGAATGTAAAATAATAATGAATTTAATCGGTTACATTGGTTCAGCTCGCCAATACTTGCGAAAGCTCAGCTTACCATCACTGAGTGAAATCCGTTTAGATTTGGGCAAATTTTGGCGCTGTCTTATCCAAGGGGTGGCTAAGTTATCCTTTGCGCAAAAGCTGTATCTTATTGCTTTGATATTGGCTTTTAGTAGCGAGTTAATGGGGTTGGTCGCTGTGATTGCCGTCATCGCTATGGCCATCGAGTTTTGGCCTGTGTTCGAGCGGGTTTGGCACAGTTTGGCGGGCAAAGCTGTGTTGTTGCTGTTTTATGCGATGATTGCCAACTTTGCTTTGGGCTGGTCTGGCGCGATAGTTAACGAAGTGGTTGGGGTCTCAGCAAGCGATCTCAATTACACCCATAACTTAGCGATTTTACTCTATATGCCCGCTTGGTTTTTGATGGTAAGCGCGATTGTGCTGCTGGCATTACAGTTGATTATTCCTATCTATTTAATATTGATCTTTTTGCTTAAACCTTTAGGTGTCAAATCGTTACGGCTTACCTCGCATACTTCATTCCGTAAAACGACTTTTTTGATCCGTATCGTGCTAGCGACTGTGGTTTTGTATCACTTGAGCCTGCTAATTGATTTAGAGACTCGCATTGAAACCTCGTTTGGCAACTTTATTACCTCTCCCCAAGAAGCCGCTAAGCATGCGCCTCGCGAGCCTAAATCGGGACGGTTGCCGGATGCGACCGATGTGCTGACGGTACCGATTGTAGAGCTAACTCAGACTGCTCTTGACTCTGAAAGCGATAAATCGAGCAAGGCTGAGAATAGTAATGATGACAGCGAGCTGGAAGAGGAAGATCGCAAAAAGGCCTACGCCTCAGTGCGAACTCAATATCAGTACTTAGTGCGGCAATGGCTAGCTACGTTCGCATTTTCACTTGAAGCCAATGGCCGCTCGCGTTGTAAAAAGCCTGCCGAGTCGAATGTGATTGAATTAAATGATTACGAGATTTTGTTGATCACACCCGATAAGAATGCGGATTATGGTTATCGTTTTGAGGTGGAAAAATGTATCTCGGCCGCGTTTCCGCTGGCGGTGAAGGGCAATTGAGTCAATTAATAAAAAAGCGACCACAAGGTCGCTTTCGTTTTATCGGCTAAATCAGTTTGAGCTGACTATCGTGCTATTCAACCATCACGTTATTCAAAATTGCATTATTCAATCAGCAGCTCATCGAAGCTGCTGATTTTGCGGAACTCGCCAGTGCGTTGCTTGCTGTCGCGAACCATTTGGCAGGTCATCATACCCGCAGCGTCGGCAGCCTTTAATTCTTCAATAACATCAGACACAAACAGCACTTGTTTGGGGCTTAAACTGATAGTGTTGAGGATATTGCAGTAAGCCTGCTTATCTAATTTGTTGCCCGTGCGGGTGTCGAAATGGCCGTTAAACATTTCAGTTAAATCGCCGCCGTCACTGTGGCCGAACAACAATTTTTGCGCGTCGACTGAGCCGGATGAAAAGCTGTAAATACGCAGATTTTGTGCGCTAAAACGTTTCACCGCTTCAATAAAGTCCGGGAAGATATGGCCCTTAAATTCGCCATGGGCATAGCCTTGTTTCCAAATTAACCCTTGTAAGGTTTTAAGTGGCGTAGCTTTACGGTCTTCGTTGACCCACTGTTGCAGTATCTCAGTTACACGCGCTAAGTCAGCCTCGGGCTCTAGGGCGATATCTTTAGTGTCACAAATACAGTTTTCAACCAATACATTGTGTTGGTTCTGTTCTAAAAAGTCTGGCAAGGCTTTGACAGAATAGGGGAATAGTACATCTTGGATAAAGTTTAGGTCTGTCGTGGTGCCTGCTGTGTCTACGACTATGGCTCTGATACCCATAATGTTTTGATACTCCACAATATGTTGGCTAAAAAATGCAACTCCGATCCTAAGCGTTATTGGTGAAATTGGCTAGTCTATTTCACCCAAACACATGGGCAAATTGTGGGTGATATCACTAAGCGATAAGATTGAAATTTGATTAATCTAGTAATTTTAAAAGCTTATCCACTGATTATCCGAGAAAACACTAACTTGATACTGGATTTCATCTCGTTTATTGCGCACAAGTTTGTGGTAGACATAAGACTATGGTCTTAATAGCTAAGGGAAATTTAGGCTGCTATTGTAGTTAAAGTCTCTTTACTCCTTTATACCTTGCATGCTGTGGTTTTCGGGAGACGAGACAGCATATTTCACCTGTGAATAGAGAGACCTTACATGAAATATTTACCCGCACTTGGCTTTGGTATCCTATTAGCCTTATTGAGTTTTATCAGCTTCTCATTGGTCGCCAGCGCGGGTTATATGTTGGACATGTTGAGTGCGGTGCCTCACATCTCGCATAACAGTGTGGAGTATCTTTTGTTGGCGGCTCATGATGCGAGTTTGCTGATATTGCTTGCAGGTTTAGTGCTTTATGCTTACCACAGGATCTTTCCTAAACTTCCCTTCGATTGGTTTACCGCTGTGCTTATCCAAATGCCCCTTGGCTTGGCGGTACTGGTGTTAGATGGTTTTACTTTAAACCTGTTTTCATTCAAAGGTTTTGCTCTAACGTTGACCACTTTAGCCGCTTCATTTGGGGTGCTAAGCCTCTTTTGGTTGCTTCAACGTAGAGCTAAGCGCTTCGAGGCGAGGTTGAGTAAATAAGCAGAATTTACAGAACATAGCGTAGGCGCAGTGCCGTTTGTTCAACAGGGGATAATGCGAGCCACTGTTCTCGGATTTCCACGGCTTCCTGCGGATAGTCGGTAATGAGCACATCGGCTCCCAGCGCCAACATGCGCAGCATTTGCCGTGGATTATTTACTGTCCATACATGCACTTGCTTACCTCCTTTGTGTGCACGGGCGATAAATTTTTCGTTAGTAATCGATTGATTGACCGCTAAGAATTGTGTATTCGCCTTAATGGGATCGCCAATGGATTGAGTGACGATAAGGCCAGTGTGAATGGAAGGGTCGAGTCGTTGCACTTCTTCAATGGCTCTTGCTTCGAGTGATGTAATGACCACTTGTTGTGTCATTTTCTCTTGTTGCAATAAGGCGACGACGGCCTGCGCTAAGCTGGGATCGGCTTGATTATATTTAAGCTCAATGTTCAAACCGATTTTGTTGCGTGCCTCATTAAGCATCTCTAGTAGTGTTGGTACGGATTCCCCTACAAAGGCGGCGCTGTGCCAACTCCCCGCATCAAGTTGTTGCATTTCACTCGCACTGAGGTTGGCAACTCGTCTGGGATCGCCCGCTATGCGCATCAAATCAGCATCGTGCAATACCATTAAGGTGCCATCGGATGCCGTTTGCACATCGATTTCGGCATAATCCGCCTTTTCTGCAATCGCTAAACGCAAAGCCGCAAGGGTATTTTCTGGTGCCCTAGCAGCGCCAGCACGGTGGGCAGTAATCAGGATTTCATCCCTTTGTGGTTCACTATTGAGGGCATATACCCCTAATCCCAACATGATTAAAAAAGTGCCGATTAACACCCCGCTTATTGTATAAAGCGACAGTTCAGACGTTCTTTTTACCGTTTGTCGCCCAAGGCGTTCTAATCCTGCGGGTTTTTCTCCCAGCTGGCGGTATAGCAGCAAGATGATAAAGGCTTCGCCAAACATTCCGAGTAAGGACCATGCCGCACTGAGCATAAAAATCAGTGCAGAGACGAGGGCCAATATGGCTAATTCTGCCGAAAGTGTCAGCGTAACCCTATCGAGTAAAATATCGGCTCCCCAGGAGATCAGCAGCATTAAGGGATACACCAAAGCACCTATCCTCAACCACCAACCCGCAGCGTGCCACATAATCGGGCGTTCATTGCCTGCGCTTAATTGCCAACTGCGTTTGAGTGCCGTCAAAGCATCGGTCGTTTCACTCACAATAATCGTCAGTGAAAAGGCTGCTTTGGCCCACAGATATAAGGCAACAAGGACATAGATTATCGCTAAGAAGGCCATACTCGTTAAGGCGAGATACCAGTCTATAGGCTTGAAATACAAGTAGTAATTGATGTCGTGTCCCTGTAGAAACACGCTGAAAATCAGATATCCTAACCCGATAAAAGGTACGCTGAGTAGCAATAAGCAAGCCGCATAAATGCTACCAAGGCGGATAAATACGGGTAAGCGCGCTGTCGCGAAAATCAGCGCCCGCACTGGGCCAATGGGAATATCGTATAAGCCAGATGCTGCGAGAATCGTGACTCCAGCACGTTGGGTAAAAAACACGGTAAAGCTGCTGAATAGAGTAATGACCATAAACAGCAAGCCATAGGGAGACATGGCGAAGGCGATTAAGTCGTAATTGGTGATGGTGACATTGCCCGTTTTGGCAATCAGATGGCGCAGTAGCCAACCAAAAGACGGGACGATAATACCCGCCGACACTAAGGTGAATAACAGTTCAAATTCAATGAGTTTTCTACCGCAGCGACGAATGGCTTTAAGCGTGTCATGCCAGTAACTGTGTTCAGGATTGAGCATGCAGCTTCCTTAATCGTGCGAGTTTAGGACTGTAATTTAGCAGCGTTTCAGGTTGATGGTTAGTCATCGAATTTATTACCTTGGGTAAGAAGATGATTTATGCCTGTCTGTTGCTTTCGGTGGTGTGCTTTGTAAAACAGATAATTACACTCAATAGTGTATGCCATATAGGGGTATGAACCTTTATAATCCTGATGGATGTAGGGATAACAGGTTGATAGGGACAATGAGTAAGTTTTTTTGGGTACTGATGGCATTTTCATTACTGGCAGTATTGATTGTGCTGAATTCTACGGGAGTGATAATCCATATCTCAACATCTCGAGTTTTGAATAATATTGCACATATTGCCTCCCCTTTGCTGCTGGTGATTTCTATTGTTGTTGCCAATATTGTGGGTATCGGGATCTTTATCTATTTCAAACATTGGGTATATGTGGTTGTGAGCACGCTGATGGTAATACCTTCTATTTTGTTTTTATGGTTGATTTTTAATATGTTTTAGCCCGTTGCTTTTAAAAATGTTGAGAGGTAAGTCATCGATATTTGCAACCGATTGCTAAATCTCCCAAGATGAAACGCAACCATCGTTAATTCGGCGCGAAAAATGAGTGCTAGCTCAAAGGTTTGTGCATTCGTGGTGGATTGGGATGATATTTGCTGAACTTCGGTGGTACAGGATTATCAGAGGATTAAGCAAGCCTCTGATTTTTATGTTAGCCAAGGAGTTATTGATGAGAAATTCCGTACTTTCAAGCCTTGTTCTTGCCCTGTGTTTGGGGGCTCCACTGGCGAATGCCAATATAGAATCGATCGAAAATCTTCAGGGTATTCGTGCATTACAACAGCAAGCGCCGCAGTTATTAAGCTCAGGTTTACCAAATGAGCAGCAATTTTCACTGCTTAAACAAGCTGGTGTGGATGTGGTGATCAATCTTATGCCGGACAGCAGTAAAGATGCCCACCCTGATGAAGGTAAACTCGTGACTCAGGCCGGAATGGACTATGTGTATATTCCCGTGGATTGGCAAAATCCAAAGGTCGAAGATGTGGAAGCCTTCTTTGCGGCTATGGATCAGCATAAGGGGAAAGATGTATTAGTGCATTGTCTCGCTAATTATCGAGCCTCAGCGTTTGCTTATTTATATCAGTTAAAACAAGGCCAAAATCCCAACATGGCACAGACCATGGCGCCATGGAATAATGAGTTAGCGATTTACCCTAAGTGGCAAGCACTGCTGAATGAGATTAGAGCGAAATATAAACTTTGATTTATGTTCCGTTATAAACACTCTCTAAAAAGGTGCGGGAGTAGATTAGTTGACACAATCAACTAATCTCGATATTGTTGATATAGTCAACTATATCGAGAGCCTTCTATGTCGTCATTGTCACTCAGTGAAACCTTACACAGATTAGTGCATGCCTACAAAAAGCAATTGCGTAGTGATATTGCTGCACAAGAGATTGATTTACCTGTCACTCATATCCGTGCCTTGAAGGGGGTTTGTCGTAATCCTGAATCGACGGCCCAGTCTATCGCCCTACGTATGCAGCGGGATAAAGCACAAATTACCCGTGTTCTCAATGAGCTACAGCAGAGTGGGTTGATCACTAAAATCGATAACCCTAAGGATGGCCGCAGCCAGTTACTGCGACCCACGGCTGAGGGGGAAAAGATCATGACTCAGATCAATGCCTCAGAACGTAAAACCGTGGCGCGCATGACGCAGGCGCTCAGTTCAGACGAAGTCGATACTTTTATTAAACTTGCCAATAGGATCAGTAAAAGTGTGGATGATGCCGCTGCCGCCAAAAGTGAAACTGATTGCCTTACTCAAAAAAGACCATCTAGTAAGCCAAAAGATACGGCTGGAAAAGGAGCCATTGAGTTGCGCTTAACGGCAGAAAACGCAATAGGAGAAAATCATAATGAATAAACCTGCACCACGTGAGCTTGAAGTGATCCGCTCCACTTATATCACCCCGCATATGTTACGCATGACCTTAGGCGGTGCGGGATTCGCTGGTTTTCCTATTGATCAAGAGAGTGCCTATATCAAGTTGTTATTCCCACAGGCGGGTGAACGTCCATTAATGCGAACCTACACGATTCGCCAGCAACGTGCTGATGAAATCGATGTGGATTTTGTGCTGCACGATACCGACGGCCCCGCATCGAGCTGGGCGAAAACGGCGAAGGTTGGCGATGTCATTCAAATTGGCGGACCCGGGCTTAAAAAACTGATCAACTTTGAGGCAGATTGGTTTTTACTCGCAGGCGATATGACCGCCTTGCCCGCTATCAGCGTGAATCTGACACAATTACCAAACAATGCCGTGGGTTACGCTGTGATTGAAGTATTGAGCGAAGCCGACATTCAGTCTCTGGTGCATCCCGAAAATGTTGAGCTGCATTGGGTGATTAATCCTGAGGCCGATCCAGAAGGTCGCCCTTTAGTTGAGCGAATAGCCCAATTACCTTGGCTTACTGGTGAGCCCGCCGTGTGGATTGCTTGTGAATTTAACAGCATGCGCGCGCTAAGAAGATACTTTAAGCAAGCGCATTCACTGCCCAAGAGCCATTTTTACACTTCGAGCTATTGGAAAATTGGCTGTAACGAGGGCGAGCATAAGCTGGTAAAACAAGAAGATGAGCAGTTAGAAAATGCTTAGTTTGAGATAATGGCCTTAAAACAACTTGGTATCAATTGTTTAACATTTTAAGGGTTGGTATGATGAGCTAATGCATAAAGCATAGTAATCAATCATGGATGTGAGGTTCATTGTGTATGGGAAAACTATTTAATAAATATTTAGGTCTAGCTTTAATCTTTATTCCGTTCTTTGTAAGTTCTAATTTTGAGCCAGCAATAAAGGTTTTTGATACAAACGACGCCATTGTTTTGCCTAGTGTTGATACTTCTAGTTCGAAAGTGATATCAATAAAGGATGGTTTTTTATTTACTGGAATTAACCAGAATGGCTTTACTTCGTTATATTATTTTGACCAATCTGCCACAGCTCCCATCGAAGTAAATATTCCTGTCGCTAACAAGGAAAAATTCACAGTATTAGACCATAACTCCTTACAGAAAATAGGGGATGATTTATACATATTTTACTTAGATACGACTGACGATATTTTTTACTTTGATTTAGAGCATAAAAAGCTAGTTAATTGGGGGTTGTATCATGATTTAAAAAATAATAAAGAAATTTCACGGATTAGAGATGGTGTAGGCTCTCAATTATTTTCTGAGTTAAGTTGGATATCTTTTATAAATAATGAAAATTTGATATTTGCGAGAAATAATAAAGTTTACTCATATAATAGTAAGGATGATTTGCTTACCAAGTTAATGGATGGTGATGACTGGGGTAGTGAATTGATCCAGAATAATGGTAGTAATATATATTTTGAGTATGATGGCATACTTTATAAGACTGACGGCGTAAGATTGGATGATTTGTATAGTTATCCTAATGGTGAACAAGCTTTTGTATATAGAGATTCGGGTGATATTACATTAAGAGATAAGTACAACGCTCCGCCAGCAGATTTAAATAGTAAAGGTTTTTTTGCCATTTCATTCGGTTTTGAACAGTCGAATGATTATTTGTACTTAAATGGAGGTGGCTATTCTGGAGAGATAAATCTGGGGAATGGTTATGGATTTTCAAGTAACTCTGGCATTATCTCAAGTGAGAATACTATTACATTCTTGAAAAAGAGCCGTGCTACTAACTATGGTGATAGCTATCAGATACAAAGTTGTAGTCTAAATAAAGAACTTACCTGTAAAAATATAAATGTGCTACCTGAGATTACTCAAGGGCTAGATAATGTAACCCTATTTAATGTAGATGCCAGTAATGTTTTAGTGAATGCTAGATATGTTGAAGCTGGAATGATAGTTGAGACTAAGATGGTTTTAGTCAATCTTGTTACATCTGAGGTTAAAGAGGTTGGTGTTAATATAGATAAAAATGTTGTTGCTGATATATTGGCAAAGTCTGTAGATGAAATATTTATTCTCACTACAGCTGTTTTGGACGATAAAAAACGTTATACAAGTACAAAATAAAAGAGGCTGCTTTAAGTAGTTTTCCTATTAAAAACTATCATGGTCAGTATCGTAGCAGCTTTATTGTTAGCGGGAGGTTGTTTTCTTTAAAGCGTGATGTTATTTCTGAAAATTTATTAAGTAATCAAAGATTTGAAGGGTTGTTTAATTTTGATGAAAATTATGATTTATTTAATCTGATATTTCTAAGCAATTTTGGACGGAATACTGGGCAGTTAAATTTCTCAGGTATCCATGGCATTAATAAAGTGCGCGATGGGATTGTTTCTTCTAGCGTTAAAACTCTCGAGAATAATTCTTATTATACTTTTATGGTTCATGATGATCTTACAAAGACTGATATTTTTAACGGTTTTGTTAATTATTGGCTTGACTCTAACGATGGATTTATATTTAGTTCATTAAATAACGTCTCCATTTTTAAAGATGGCGCGGTAAGAAGTTTGTATTCATATAATGATTCGTCAAAGATTAGGTTATTTAAACCAATTTCATACAATAAAGGTAATATTCTTTTTGATAATAATTATGTTTTAAATGTTAATGATTACAATGTATTTGATGTTTTTAAGCCAAATTTGAATGGTTACATGAGTTCAAATCCTGTTCAATGTGATGATAGTATATTTTACATTTGGAGTGATTCTAATGGTAATAGCCTTTGGAGGAGTAATAATAACTCTTTATCAAGGATAGACCTGAATGGTAGGAACATTAGTTTAGAACTTGATTATTATAGTTTGTTGGACTCTTTGCTGTTATCTAGTTACAACAACTCTACATCTACTGATGATAGTTATTTTATAATTAACTGTAACGATTTTACAATTAAAGATATTTCACTTAAGCCAAATGATGCTACTAGTGTTAGTATTGTGAAAAGTGAACAAGGTGACTCATATGCTTATGTCAACTATTCTGATAAAATGGAGATTTATTATCTTAATGATTATGACTTTAAATTAAATAAAATATATACAACATATCTTTCTGATTATTTTTATCCAGAATATAATGTGATTCATCGAACTGCAGCAGGATTTTTTTATAATTATCAATATCAGTTCAGTAATGGAAACCTTGTTAAGATTGATAATGCTGATAATGAGTTGGTGGTTGCTAGCACTGGTGACTGCCACAGTGATGCTGATGACCCTCGAGGGTGGATTGTATGTGCTGTAACTATAAAAAATGGTAATTTAATGGAAGATGCCATACGTATTTATGATCTAAAGTTACAGAAACATGTTTACGTTAAGTTGAGCTATCTGGAGCCAGAGGCTAATATCAGTAACTTTACATATAGTAAAGGAAGATATTTTTTTAATGCGAATGTAGTTGGAATTGGTTATGAATTGTTAGCTCTCGATCAAAACTGCCTGATTGAATTAGATAATGGCGCAGATAACTGTACGTTACCACTTCCAAACACAGCTCCAAGAATTTATAGCCATGAAATAGAAAGTTATTACAATGGACAATCCGTTTATTTCCCCATTAGAGCTGTTGATGAGGATTTAGACCTGTTGACGTATAAAATTATTAGTAAAGATGTAAATTGGTTATCTATTTCCAATAACGGTGTTTTAAATGGTGTGATTCCTAATAATGAAAAACCAAGAGTAATTAATTTAACTGTTGGAGTCTCAGATGGGAATGTTGAAACTACAAAGGAGATCAAATTAAAAATTTTAGAAAGCAATAACAATCATGATACCACGGAGAATCCGTCTACACCTCCAAGCAGTAACGGGGAGGGGGGGGGAAGCCTATCGCTATTTTTACTTTTTATCCTTTACCTAGTATCAACTTATCGCAGAAAATTCCAATTAGGGTTCTAGTAGTCAGTTTTGAATATTCAAAATATTTAGTTAGTTTTGCCATTGATGGCTTTGTTTGTGAAGCTATCAATGGCATTTTCTTTAACTGGTGTAGTTAGGTGTGTTGATGCACTAACTTGCCATTCTTCACCACATCTTTGCAGGGATTGACGCCGTAGGAATAGGCTAATTGTGCTGGAGTGGCGATATCCCACAGACAAAAATCGGCTTGTTTGCCAACGACTAAACTGCCGACGTTATCTTCAATCCCGAGTGCTTTGGCGGCATTTAAGGTGAGGCCTTTTAAGGCTTCCTCTGGTGTTAAGCGGAACAAGGTACAGCCCATATTCAGCATCAACAGGGTTGAGCAAATAGGGGATGAACCTGGGTTGAAATCGCTGGCCAGCACCATAGGTACGCCGTATTGACGCAGTAAATCGATAGGTGGTTTTTGGGTTTCCCGCAAAAAGTAAAACGCGCCTGGCAGCAGTACGGCGCAGGTGCCACTTTCACTCAAGGCTTTTACGCCTGCCTCATCTAAATATTCGATATGATCCACAGACTTAGCACCAAGACGTGCGGCCAGTGCGCTGCCACCCATATTAGTTAACTGCTCGGCATGGAGCTTAATCTCTAATCCCGCTGCTTTGGCTGCGCTGAGTACGCGTTCTGTTTGCTCAAGGTTAAAGGCGATATTCTCGCAGAATACATCCACCGCATCGGCAAGATTTTCGGCGATCACTGCGGGTAGCATCTTATTGATAATTAAGTCGACATAGCCGTCGCTATTGTCTTTATATTCTGGCGGAATCGCATGGGCGCCAAGAAATGTGGTCTTCACATCTACGTGGTGATGCTTGCCGAGCTCGCGGGCGACACGCAGTATTTTGAGTTCAGTTTCAGTATCTAAGCCGTAACCCGATTTGATCTCAACCGTAGTCACTCCTTCTTTGGCCAGCGCGTTTAAACGCTGACGGCCGAGTTCAAATAATTCTGCTTCATCCGCTTCGCGGCAAGCTTTAACGGTTGAAATAATGCCGCCACCTGCACGAGCAATTTCTTCGTAACTGGCGCCCTGTAGGCGTAACTCAAATTCATTGGCGCGATTACCGGCAAAGATTAAGTGGGTGTGGGCGTCAATTAATCCTGGGGTGATCCAGCCGCCTTTGCCCCTGTAAACGGGAATTGACAAAACATCGAAGGCGGGCAGTTCGCTGCGGGGGCCAAGCCAAGCAATTTTACCATCTTTTACTGCGATGGCCGCGTTGGTGATCGCACCATAAGGTGCTGATACGGAAGGGTCCATTGTGGCTAAGTTAACGTCTATCCAAACCTGATCCCAAGACATGTATTCCCCTCGCTGTGCTGGCAGATGTTAACCAAGTGATTAACGGTTTATTAAATTTATGTGAGCTGGCTTGTATTTACTTGTATATACAAGCTAGGATTGTAGCCGCAATTTTGAACGTTTGAAAGAGTGAATAGTACCTAGATTCTAGCGCTTTATATTGAGGAAATGTTTTGGCTACTCCTAAGTTTGCAGAAATTAAGCAATACATTATCTCCTCTATCGAGTCGGGTGAGTGGGAAGAGCATGCTCGCGTGCCTTCTGAGAATCAGCTTGCCGATTTGTTTACCTGCAGCCGAATGACGGCGCGACGTGCGCTAACCGAGCTGACGGATAGCGGCGTACTCGAACGCTCCCAAGGGCTCGGCACCTTTGTGGCTGGGCGAAAATCCCAGTCGTCTATGTTGGCGATTCGCAATATTGCCGACGAAATTAAAGACCGCGGCCACGGCTATAGCGTACAGCAATGGGTGCTAGAACAAACCGTTGCCAGTACAACTATCGCAATTTCCCTTGGACTTGAGCACGGTGCAAAGGTATTCCATTCGATCTTAGTGCATTGCGAGCAGGGTTTACCGCTGCAAGTCGAGGAGCGTTATGTGAATCCCGAGTTAGTGCCCGATTATTTATTGCAGGATTTTACCCAGCAGACACCCCACGAATATTTGTCCCAAGTGGCACCGCTGACCGAGGCGCATCACACGATTGAAGCGATTATCGCCAGTGAAGCATTACAGCAAAGGCTCGAAATCCCCGCCACTGAGCCCTGTTTACAGATTTTACGCCGCACTTGGTCACGCCAAGGCGTCGTGAGTTTCGCAAAATTAGTTCACCCAGGTAGCCGCTTTAAACTCGGCGGCCACTTAACCTTTAGCAAGTAACGCCAGTGGCGTTATTAACAATGTAAATCAGTAACTTTGATAGCTGTACCCTTATAAGTTAAAAGATAAAAACACAATAAAAACAATAGTGCTAACCCGTATTAGCGACTTAGCGAATACGAGTTAGCACCACAGGTTGAAAGAGGAAAGTTCAATGGATAAGCGCCACGACCCAAGCCGCCGTATTATTGCACCGCATGGCACACAATTAAGCTGTAAGAGTTGGCTCACAGAAGCGCCAATGCGTATGTTAATGAACAACTTACATCCCGATGTCGCCGAGCGCCCAGAAGACTTAGTCGTCTATGGTGGTATTGGCCGCGCCGCCCGCGATTGGGACTGTTACGACAAAATCATCGAAGTCCTACAACGCCTCGAAGACGACGAAACCTTATTAGTGCAATCGGGCAAACCTGTGGGCGTATTTCGCACCCATGCGGATGCACCGCGCGTGCTGATTGCTAACTCAAACCTAGTGCCACACTGGGCGAACTGGGAGCATTTCAACGAGTTAGACAAGCTCGGTTTGGCCATGTACGGTCAGATGACGGCGGGTTCTTGGATCTACATTGGTACTCAAGGCATAGTCCAAGGTACTTACGAGACCTTTGTGTCGGTCGCAAAACAGCACTTTGAGGGCATCTCTAAAGGCAAGTGGATCCTCACTGGCGGGTTAGGCGGCATGGGCGGCGCGCAAACGCTGGCGGGCACTATGGCCTGCTTCTCAGTGTTAGCCTGTGAAGTCGACGAAACCCGCATCGATTTCCGCCTGCGTACTCGTTATGTTGACAAAAAAGCCACTTCGCTCGATGAAGCATTAGCCATGATTGAAGAAGCGAACCAAGCTGGTAAGCCAGTATCAGTGGGCTTATTAGCGAATGCCGCCGATGTGTTTGCTGAATTAGTTAAACGCGGCGTTACCCCAGATGTGGTGACCGACCAAACCTCTGCCCATGATCCATTAAACGGTTATCTGCCGCAGGGTTGGACTATGGCTGAGGCTGCGGCCATGCGTAAAACTGATGAAGCGGGCGTAGTGAAAGCGGCGAAAGCCTCGATGGCGGTGCAAGTACAAGCCATGCTTGACCTGCAAACCGCGGGTGCAGCCACGCTCGATTACGGTAACAACATTCGCCAAATGGCGTTTGAAATGGGCGTTGAAAATGCCTTCGATTTCCCAGGTTTTGTGCCTGCTTATATTCGCCCACTGTTCTGTGAAGGCATTGGCCCGTTCCGCTGGGTGGCGTTATCTGGCGATCCCGAAGATATCTACAAAACCGACGCTAAAGTCAAAGAACTGATCCCAGATAATCCACACCTGCACAATTGGTTAGACATGGCGCGCGAACGTATCGCCTTCCAAGGTCTACCAGCGCGTATTTGCTGGGTTGGCTTAAAAGATCGCGCTCGCTTGGCGTTAGCTTTCAACGAAATGGTCAAAAATGGCGAGTTGTCGGCGCCCGTGGTAATTGGTCGCGACCACTTAGATTCTGGCTCCGTGGCTAGCCCGAACCGGGAAACTGAATCTATGCTGGACGGCTCAGATGCAGTATCCGATTGGCCATTATTGAATGCACTACTCAATACGGCCAGTGGCGCAACTTGGGTGTCATTACACCACGGCGGCGGCGTCGGCATGGGCTTTAGCCAACATTCGGGTGTGGTGATTGTGTGTGACGGTACCGATGCGGCGGCAAAACGGGTTGGCCGTGTGCTGTGGAATGACCCCGCGACAGGCGTGATGCGCCATGCTGATGCGGGCTACGAGATTGCGAAAAACTGCGCCAAGGAGCAGGGCCTCGATTTACCTATGCAAGACTAACCGATGCTAACGACTCAATAACAATAATAACTAAAAGCTTGGAGCTAAAAATATGAAATCTGTGAATCACTTAGTGTTAACGCCAGGCAGCTTGAGCCTAGCGCAATTGCGCGAAATCAGCCGTCATAAGTTGACACTGGAACTCGCACCAGAGGCCATTACTGATATCAACACCAGTGCGCAAATCGTGCAAAAAGTGTTGGATGAAGGCCGTACCGTTTATGGCATCAACACGGGCTTTGGCTTGTTGGCCAATACCAAGATAGCGCCCGAAGATCTGCAATTACTGCAACGTTCTATCGTGTTGTCACATGCCGCTGGCACGGGGCAATACATGCAAGATGCCGCAGTGCGCTTGATGATGGTGTTAAAAATCAACTCATTAAGTCGTGGTTTTTCAGGCATTCGTTTAGAAGTGATTAACTTCTTAATCAGTTTAGTGAACGCCGAAGTGTATCCCTGCGTGCCAGAAAAAGGTTCAGTCGGCGCCTCGGGTGACTTAGCGCCACTGGCGCACATGTGTTTGCCTATGCTGGGTGAAGGCGAAATGAGCTATCGAGGCGAGTTAATTTCCGCCGCCGAAGGTTTAGAAATCGCCGGCCTTAAGCCAATCGACTTAGCGGCGAAAGAAGGGTTGGCCCTGTTGAACGGCACACAAGCGTCGACTGCGCTGGCGCTGGAAGGGTTATTCCACGCCGAAGACTTGTTCGCAGCAAGTTCAGTGATCGGTGCCATGAGCGTCGAAGCGGCTATGGGCAGCCGTAGCCCGTTCGATCCTCGCATCCATGCGGCGCGTGGTCAGAAAGGTCAAATCGATTCAGCCATGGTGTTCCGTCATCTGCTGGGCGAAGAGTCTGAGATCAGCGTGAGCCATGCAAACTGTGAAAAGGTGCAAGATCCTTACTCACTGCGCTGTCAGCCACAGGTGCTGGGTGCTTGCTTGACGCAAATTCGCCATGCGGCCGATGTGTTAGGCACTGAAGCCAATGGCGTAACCGATAACCCTCTGGTATTCCAAGATACTGGCGACATTATCTCTGGCGGTAACTTCCACGCTGAACCCGTGGCTATGGCGGCGGATAATCTGGCGATTGCGATTGCTGAACTGGGCTCCATTGCCGAGCGTCGTATTGCACTGCTAATCGATTCTAGCCTGTCAAAATTGCCGCCTTTCCTGGTGAAAAACGGTGGCGTTAACTCAGGCTTTATGATCGCCCAAGTGACGGCGGCGGCATTGGCGTCCGAGAACAAAACCTACGCACATCCGGCATCAGTTGACAGCTTGCCAACATCGGCTAACCAAGAAGACCATGTTTCTATGGCGACCTTTGCGGCGCGTCGCTTGCGCGATATGAGCGAAAATACCCGTGGTGTACTGGCAATTGAATTGTTAGCGGCCGCTCAGGGTTTAGATTTCCGCGCGCCTTTAGCCCCAAGTGCTGCAGTGGCTAAGGCTAAAGCCGAATTACGTGAAGTTGTCGCTTATTACGATAAAGACAGATACTTCGCGCCAGATATCGAAGCCGCAACAGATTTGTTGTATACAGCGAGCTTTAACACTTATCTGCCAGCAGGAACGCTAGCCAGCTTTTAGGCGTTTGTTTTAGTTTAATGGCTGAACAGGTGTTTACTCCGCGGGAATAGGCTGCACTGAGGCGCTTTTGTTATCGCGCCCAGATTTTGCGCCTCAATGTGCTAAAAATAAGCGTTAAAAGGCAAAATTTAAGGTGCAGGCAGATTGCTTGTGCCTTTTTCTTTGGTTTTTATCTGCTTTTCCTCGATCTTTGTCTTTGCCATTTTGGTGTGTTTAACACCGCAGACTCTGCACTTTTTGCCCTAATCTTTACATTGTCAGTTTTTGTGGCTGTCTATCCATCTAGAAACCGTTACCTTTGTGTTTTTATCCGCCATCATTATGCATATTTGAATGCATATAATCATTTTTAATAACCATAACTCTATGATGTGGGACAATATGGGGTTGTCATATTGGACAAAATGTCTTTTGTGGTTTATTGGTTTTTAATTCCTTAAATTGTGCTTTTATTATTATTTGTTGGTCTTTAGTGCTTTATTTGCAACATTTTTTTGGAGTTAAGCTCTGTGGTTGTTTATTTGGGATCTTGATCTCATGTCATTATTTGTTATCTATTTCTTCTTTGGGGATAATCTTAAATTAAGTGTGGTCTTTAGTAGGACTCACTCAATCGGTTGCCATTTTTACCACAGCAACCACTAGACTCATAACGACAAGAGTGTGAGAGGACGCAATGAACAGACGCCAGTTTTTTAGACTGTGTGCTGCCGGAGCTGCCACCTCAGCAATTTCAGCGTTGGGATTGATGTCCGAAAAGGCCTATGCGGCCGTTCGAGAATTCAAACTCATTAGCGCGAAAGAAACCCGCAATAACTGCTGCTATTGCTCAGTGGGTTGTGGATTGCTGATGTACAGCAAAGGAAGTAACGGCAAAAACGCCGAACAAAGTATTTTCCATATCGAAGGGGATGCAGACCATCCAGTCAACCGCGGGGCCTTGTGTCCTAAGGGTGCTGGTCTAGTGGATTATGTGAACAGCCCTAATCGTCTTAAATATCCTGAGTACCGTGCGCCAGGCAGTAATGAATGGACTCGTATCAGCTGGACTGAAGCTTACCAACGCATCGCCCGTCTGATGAAGAATGACCGTGATGCTAACTTGATTGAAAAGAATTCTGCTGGGATGACGGTTAACCGTTGGCTTAGCACTGGGATGATGACCTCGTCGGCGATGCCGAATGAAGGCGGCTATATCACCCAGAAATTTGCACGGGCACTGGGCCTAGTTGCAATCGATACAATTGCGCGTAACTGACACTCTCCAACGGTAGCAAGTCTTGCTCCGACATTTGGACGTGGTGCCATGACCAACCACTGGATCGATATTAAAAACTCTAATTTGATCATTATTATGGGCGGTAATGCTGCAGAGGCTCACCCTGTCGGATTCGGCTGGGTTACAGAAGCTATGCAACATAACAACGCTAAACTTTTGGTGGTCGATCCTCGCTTCACCCGTAGCGCCGCTGTGGCCGATTACTATGCGCCGATCCGCTCGGGCACAGATATCGCCTTCCTGCTCGGGGTGATCCGCTATCTTATTGAAACCAAACAAGTGAACTACGACTATGTGAAGGCTTATACCAATGCCAGTTACATAGTGCGCGAAGACTTCTCCTTTAGTGAAGGTCTGTTCAGTGGTTTCGATGAAGAAACAGATAGCTACAATAAAGAGTCTTGGTACTACGAGTTAGACGAACAGGGTTACGCGAAAATCGATCCTAGCTTCGAACATCCACGCTGCGTGTGGAACTTAATGAAGCAACATGTAGAACGCTATGACTTTGAAACAGTAAGTAATATTACCGGTACGCCGATTGCGGACTATGAGATGGTTTGCCAACAAATTGGTAGCACTCATACCCACGATAGAGCCGCGACCTTTATGTATGCCTTAGGTTGGACTCACCACAGTAAAGGGGCGCAGAACATTCGCTCTATGGCCATGGTGCAGTTGCTGCTGGGTAACATTGGGGTGTTGGGCGGTGGTGTTAACGCTCTGCGCGGACACTCGAACGTGCAAGGCGCGACCGATATGGGTTTATTGTGTCAAAGCTTGCCCGGTTACCTCAAGTTACCGAACGAAAAAGACATTAATCTTAAAACCTATCTCCACAACTATACCCCTGTCGCTCTGCGTCCGGGTCAAACCAACTATTGGCAAAATTACCCTAAATTCTTTGTTTCGCAAATGAAGAGCTTTTGGGGCGATAACGCCACGGTTGAAAATGACTTTGGTTATGACTGGTTACCGAAATGGGACAAGCAGTACGACTTTACTAAACACTTAGATATGGCTTTCCACGGCGAAGTGAATGGCTACATTATCCAAGGTGTTAACGCCATTAACTCTATGCCAAACCGTAATAAGGTACTCAAAGCCTTGAGTAATCTTAAATACATGGTGGTGTTGGATGCCTTGGCAACGGAAACCGCAACCTTCTGGCAAAATGCCGATGGCTTCAATGAAGTCAATCCCGCTGAAATCATGACGGAAGTGTTCCGTTTACCTACGACATGTTTTGCCGAGGAAGAAGGTTCCATCGTCAACTCTGGCCGTTGGATGCAGTGGCATTGGAAGGGAGCTAACCCGCCGGGTGAAGCCAAGCCAGATGCTGAGATTCTCTCTGGCGTCTTAATGGCAATGCGTGAACTGTACAAACAAGAGGGCGGTAAGCTGCCTGAGCCAGTGCACGCGATGAGCTGGAATTACCACAATCCTCACTCACCGCACGCTGAAGAAATCGCTCGCGAGCTTAACGGTAAGGATCTCGTGACTCAACGTCAGCTCAGTAGTTTTGCTGAACTGAAAGCTGATGGTAGTACCGCCAGCGCCTGTTGGATTTACGCGGGTTCTTGGACCGAAGAAGGCAACTTGATGGCTCGCCGTGACAACCATGATCCTTCCGGTAAAGGTGTTACTCCGGGTTGGGCATTTGCTTGGCCAGCAAACCGTCGTGTGCTGTATAACCGCGCTTCTTGCGATATCAACGGCAAACCTTGGGATCCAAAACGCACTATCGTCGAGTGGGTTGACGGTAAGTGGCACGGTATCGATGTGGGCGACTTCAATATGAAGTTAACACCACAGGAATCCGCTGGCCCCTTCATCATGCAACCCGAAGGTGTGGGTCGTTTCTTCGCCCTTAAATTATTGGCCGAAGGTCCGTTCCCTGAGCACTACGAGCCGATGGAGTCGCCTATTGGGTTGAACCCGTTACACAAGATCACCAGTAACCCTGCGGTACGTATGTTACCGGGTGTGAAGGAAACCTTAGGCTCCCATAAGGACTTCCCTTATGTGGCAACTACTTACTGTGTAACTGAACACTTTAACTTCTGGTCTACGCATGCTCGTTTAGCTGCGATTTCTATGCCTGAAACCTTCGTCGAAATCGATGAAATGTTAGCGGCAGAAAAAGGTATCGCCAATGGGGATTGGGTCACTGTCAGCTCTAAACGCGGCAGCATTGAAACCAAAGCCTTAGTGACTAAACGGCTACAGCCGTTAAAGGTAAATGGCCAGTTAGTCCATACCGTCGGGTTACCCCGTCACGGCAGCCATAATGCACTCACTCGTAAGAGTTACTCCTGTAACGTACTCACCACGGAAGTGGGGGATGCAAATACACAGGTGCCTGAGTTCAAAGCATTTTTGGTTAACATCACTAAAGCGGAGGGGATCTGATTATGGCATCACAAGACATTATCCGCCGCTCCGGTACTTCAGCGGTGACGCCTGCGGCAAAGGGGCGTAATTCATCAGAAAAGGTCGCTAAGCTGTTCGACGCCACTAAGTGTAATGGCTGTAAAGCCTGCCAAGTGGCGTGTTCTGAGTGGAATGATTTACGGGAAGAGGTGGGCACCTTCCAAGGCAGTTACCAAAACCCTATGTCGCTATCGGGCCAATGTTGGACCCTGATGGAGTTCCATGAGGTGATGGAAAGCAACAAGCTGCGTTGGCAATTTACCCACTCGGCCTGTATGCACTGTGCTGACCCTGCCTGCTTAACGGCCTGTTCGACCTCGGGCGCGATTATCCAGCACGCCAATGGTGTGGTGGACTTCGATTCGGACAAATGTATCGGCTGCGGTTATTGCGCCAGTGCTTGTCCTTTCGATGTGCCCAAAATCGATCCTAAGGATAACAAGGCCTACAAGTGCACTATGTGCTCTGACCGTTTGGCGGTGGGATTGGAACCTTCCTGCGTTAAGTCCTGTACCACAGGGGCGCTGCGTTTTGGCACCCGTGAGGACATGTTGTTCTACTCGCAAAAACGGGTCGAAGAACTGAAGGAAAAGGGCTTTGCTAAGGCAGGACTTTATAACCCTGAGGGTGTAGGTGGCACGGGTATGATGATGATATTGCACGATATCGATCAGCCCGAAAGCTACAACATGCCTGATAACCCGCAGATCCCACTGTCACTTACTCTGTGGCAGGACTGGGTCAAACCTTTAGGCACTATGGGCATTCTTGCCACTGCCGCCGTCGCTTGTCTGCATAAGATCACCGTCGGTCGCAACATAGTCGAAGAAGACCAACCGGGTTATCAACCGCCAGAGGAAGAGGCTAAGCAGGAAGAGGGGGCCGACAAATGAGCAAGCATGATAAGCAAGAAATGATAGTGCGTCACAAGCTGTTCGATCGCATCTGTCATTGGTTCATTGTGGCGGTTGGCCTAGTGACATTTCTCACTGGCTTTTCCTTCTTCTATCCGTCGTTTCAATGGCTTGGGGCGATAGCGGGCACACCGCAATTGGCGAAGTTTATTCATCCCATTGCGGGCTTGATGATGTGCTTACCTCTGATGTTGATGTTGGTGCGTTACTACAAACACAACAAATGGGAAAAGCACGACCTCGCTTGGATGCTCGCCATTAAGGATGTGATGTTCGAGAACGAGGAGAAAATCCCGCCTATCGGCCATTACAACCCTGGGCAAAAGGTATTGTTTCGCGCCTTCGTGCTGACATCTATCACTTTAACGGTGACGGGAATCATCATGTGGCAGCCTTACTTTGCGCCCTATTTCTCAGCCACTGTGGTGGGTTGGGCCATTCTGTTGCACGCCATTTGTGCGCTCATCATGTTGATTTTTGTGATGGTGCATTTCTGGATGGCGACGTGGGTGGAAGGGTCGGTTACAGGCATGCTTTACGGCAAAGTCTCTAAGGCTTGGTGCCGCAAACATCACCCTGTGATGTTGGATGAACATTCGGACGTGGAGAAACATTAATGAGTCATACAGCCGAGATACCTCTGGCCCAAGGCAGCGAATCGCCGCTGGAACTTAAACCGTTAAAAGCGGCAGATCCCCAAGCTGTGTATCACAGAAGGGCGCAGCGTTTGCTGTCATTGGCCAAGGACTCGCCGCTGGCTGACTACTTTGAGCTATGTCGCCGTTTGGTCTCTATACAGGCCAGGTTAGCGCAGGAGGCTGACTTCGGTAAGCTTCTCGCTTGGGGGAAAGATGAGGCGACTCCGCTTTCCCTTTTGGGCTCAGAGGCAGATAGCTATTGGCAAGGACTGCTACAGCAACTGTTAAGTGATTTGTTGCCGCAGGTGGATGAATCCATAGCTCGGGTAGTGCGTTTGTTGATGCAGCAATCACCCGAGCAACTGAGTTCGTGGGGGCGTTCACTACGGCAAGGGCATGTCAGTGAAGTGCCTGCCCGTTTTAGCTTATTCATCTGGGCAGCGATGGGCGTTTATTGGTCGCATTGGGCACCTATGGTCATCAAGCGGATGGATCAGCGCAAGGTGGCGCAGCAGAGTATGTGTCCCGTGTGTGGATGTCATCCGGTGGCGAGTGTGATTGTCGATCAGCCTCGAGCTGGTTTGCGCTACCTGCATTGCAGTCTGTGCGAGAGCGAATGGCATTACATTCGCGCCCATTGCACCAGTTGCGGTCAGGACAAAGAGATGACGATTTGGTCGCTAGATGATGCCAAGGCTCAAGTGCGGATCGAAAGCTGCGATGAATGTCATGGCTATACCAAGATGATGTTCGTCGAAAACTCGCCGTCTATGGATGTGGCGGCAGACGATCTCGCAACCTTGATGTTAGACAGTGAGCTAAATGCTAAGGGCTTTGGGGCAACAACACTGAACCCACTGCTACTGGCCCACGAAACCACGTAAGCCACATAGCTTAAACAAATGCGGGAGGGAGTCGGGTTGCTGATCCCTTCCTGCTTTTTATAAACCAATGGCAATAATATAAACAAAATGACACAGATGATGACCCAAGCACCTGAAACACTACAAGTTCTGTACCGAGCTTTGCCTTCAATGGATAGCCTACTTGCAGAGCCTAGTTTTGTGGTATTGCAGCAGTCCTACGGCAAAGCGGCGGTAAAGGCCGCACTGGATACCCAGTTAAAGGCGGCGCGCAGCTTAATCGGCCGCGAGCACCGTTTGCCGACATGGTGTGGTGAGCTTGCGCAATTGCATAGATGTTTGGTTGATCAACTGTCTAATGATTACAGCCACAGCTTAAAACCCGTGTGGAATCTCACTGGCACCATATTGCATACCAACCTTGGCCGAGCGCAACAGTCAGAAGCGGCAATTCGAGCCGTGACTTCTGTTATGCGCTACCCCACACCGCTGGAGTTTGAGCTTGCGGCAGGTGAACGTGGTCACAGGGATAATGCGATCAGTGCTTTGATCCAGCGCTTAACGGGTGCCGAGGCTTGTTGTGTTGTGAATAACAATGCCGCAGCTGTGTTGTTGATGCTGTCAGCGGTGGCTGCGGGGAAAGAAGTCATAGTCTCCCGTGGTGAGTTGGTGGAAATTGGCGGCGCGTTTCGCATCCCTGACATTATGCGCCAAGCGGGCTGCACTTTAGTCGAGGTCGGCAGCACTAATCGGACTCATCTTAAGGATTATGAGCAGGCGATTACTGAAAATACCGCTGCAATAATGAAGGTCCACACCAGTAATTATCATATCAGTGGTTTTACTGCCGCAGTGGAGGAGGCAAGGCTGGGTCAGTTATGCCGTGAGCGTGGCATATCACTCATTTCAGATCTTGGCAGCGGTTCACTTACTGATCTGCGCCGCTTTGGTCTAAAGCAAGAACCTACGCCCCAAGCCATGCTAGCCGATGGAGTCGATCTAGTCAGTTTTTCCGGCGATAAACTATTGGGTGGCCCTCAGTCTGGTTTGATCGTTGGCAAACAGTCGCTGATTAAGCAGTTACAGAGTCATCCACTAAAGCGCGCCCTGCGTTGCGATAAGCTGATTTTGGCGGCGTTAGAAGCAACATTGATCCACTATCTTAACCCTGAAACCTTAGACATTGAGCTGCCTATTATGGCGAAATTTGCCCGTAGCCAAGAGACGTTATGGCAGATTGGTCGTCGCTTACAGCAAGCTTTGGTTCCACATTTTGAACCTTGTTATCGCATTGAGTTAGTCGAGTGCCAAACACAGGTCGGCAGTGGCTCGCAGCCAGATACTTTTTTACCCTCAGTGGCGCTGTGTTTTACCGCACTCAATGGCGGCAGTTTAAGCCTATTAGAGCAACATTTTAAGCAGGCGGCACGGCCTATCATAGGTCGCATGAGTCAGGACCAACTCAGATTAGATCTGCGCGGTCTTGATAGTGAAGCCGAACTCCTCGCCGAGTTGAGCACTTTAGGTGTGCAGTTGTGATCATTGTGACTGCGGGTCATGTCGATCATGGCAAGAGTACGCTTATTCGTGCTTTGACTGGGATGAATACCGATCGTCTGCCGGAGGAAAAACGCCGTGGTATGACGATCGATCTTGGCTATGCGTTTATGCCACTTCGAGATGGTTTGCGGCTTGCTTTTATTGATGTGCCCGGCCACGAAAAATTTATCAACAACATGCTGGTGGGCGTGAGTCATGCTCGGCATGCCCTGTTGGTGATGGCCTGTGACGATGGCGTAATGCCGCAAACCCGTGAGCATCTGCAAATTCTTGCGCTCTTACCTTTGCACAGTTTGACCTTAGTGCTAACTAAGCGGGATTTAGTTGATAGTGACAAGGCGGCACAGCTTGTCGCCGATGGGCTCACTTTGCTGGCCGAGTATGGCATTGAGGCCAGTGGTGTTTTTGAAGTGTCGGCGAATGGAACCGCCGACTTAGCATCTCATGGTGTGGCGGCGCTGAAGGCGCATATTCTTGATTTAGGTGAGCAAGAGTCAAAGCGGGCGGAGGATGCCAGCAGCTTTAGGATGACGCTCGATCGCGCCTTTAGTGTGAAAGGTGCGGGTTGTGTCGTGACGGGCACAGTGATCAGCGGCAGCGTATGTGTGGGGGATAGTCTTTTTAGCTCAGGGCAAAAGGCCAAACTCAGAGTGCGAGGCATACATTGTCAGGGACAAGAAGCCCAAAGGGCTGTCACGGGTACACGCGTAGCACTCAATTTAACGGGTGTCGATAACCATAGGGAGCCAGAGCGTGGCGATTGGCTGAGCAGTTTGCCTCAAGCAGAGCTCTGTAGCCGCCCCGTTGTGCACATTCGAGCCTTCGATTTTTTAGGCTGTGAGTCATTAGTGCATTGGCAAAATGTCCACTGTCACCATGGCGCCGATCATACTTTAGGTCGAGTTTCCCTGTTAAATGAAGCTGATGAAGAAGGCTTCTGTCTGGCGGAGTTAGTACTCGAAAAGCCACTACTCCTATGTCAGGACGATCGAATTGTCCTGCGACACATTGGGGGAAAACAGACTTTAGGTGCGGGGCGAGTGTTGGCGCTGAAAGTCCCTAATCGTAAGAAACGCACGCCTGAACGAGTCGCGAGATTGCTGCAATTAGCGCGTTTGGATAATCCTGCCCATGTGGTGGCTTTACTCGGCCAAACTCAGGCGCTAGAGCTTGATGAAATCGCGTGGCGTTGGCAATTAACTGACGAAGGGCTGGCTATGCTGTTAGCCCAAGCGGGTTTAGTCCGTTTTGGGGCATTTGCTATAGCGACAAGTTTACTTGAGCAAGAAAAACAACAGTTTATTACTTTACTTAGCGAGTTCCATCAACAGCATCCCGATCAACTTGGGCTTGGGCGTAATCGCCTGCAACGCATGAGCCATAGCGCTTTGCCGCCCGAATTAGCCAATAAAGTGCTCGATACGCTTTGCCAAGAAGGTCGCATGGTGCTGCGTGGTGCCTTGTTGCAGCTCGCTGAACACAAAATAGTGCTAGATGCTGAGGCTCAGCATTGTTGGCAGGCACTTGCGCCTTGGCTTGCCGAGCAAACCGCCCCCGTGTGGGTCACCGAAATGGGCGAATACCTTGCGCTGGAACCTGCCAAATTAAGGCTGCTGTGTTTCCAGCTGGTGCAGCAGGGGTTTATTACTGCAGTGGTGAAAGACAGGTATTTGCTCAGCGAACAAATCTGTTACTACGCCAGCTTAGTGCGTACTCATATTGCAGAACACGGCAAGCTCGAAACGGCAGAATTTAAAGACATGGTTGGGCTTGGGCGTAAGGTGAGTATTCAACTGCTTGAGTTCTTTGACAGAAGTGGTTTTACCCGTAGGAAGTATCGCAGTAATAGCCGAGAAGTTCGGGATGCGGAGTTGTTTTTTTCCCATGAGAATTGGCGGAAGAACATAGGAGTCGAACCTACCCAGGACTGCTGGCAGCCCTACCCGGATTTGAAATCCGGACGCCTCACCGGAGACGACGTTCTTCCAATAGAAGACTTAGGGATAGTAGAAAATGCGTAAGGATGATTCAAGGCGATTCTTATTTAGTTTATGGGTTTGTGATACAAGTCTTAAATTGTCATCAAACTAATTGTTTTTATTTGGTTTTGTAGTTTTAAAGGGGCGCTATGGAATATCATTCACATGAAGTGGTTACCGAAAGAAACGTAGTCTTGTTAGAACATGGGCACGCATCTGAGCTGACTGACTACTTAGCTAATGAAGTGCGGGTCGCACTGGTCTATAACGGCATAGCGCATACCGTGATGTTGGCGAGCCCTCAAGATTTAGAAGCCTTCGCTATTGGTTTTACGTTATCTGAACGTATCGTTTCCCATATCAATGATATCAAAGGGGTGGAGCTCGAGTTCACCAGTGAAGGTGTGTTGATCCAAGTGGAAATCAACCAACGATGCTTTATGGAACTCAAGCAACAAAGGCGCAATATGGCAGGACGCACAGGTTGTGGATTGTGCGGCGTCGCCCAGCTCGAAGAGGCCGTTAAGCCTGTGATGCGGGTGGACTCAGATGCCAGATTCGATATCGAACACTTACAGGTCGCACTTGGGCAAATTCAAGATAATCAACAACATTTTAAGCTGACGGGTGCCACTCATGCGGCCATGGGGCTTAACCATCAAGGACAGATCATCGCCGCCTATGAGGATATAGGCAGGCATATCGCACTAGACAAGCTAATTGGCGCCTTTTCCGCTCACAATGTGGAACGTCCAGTGGCCGTATTGCTCACCAGTCGCGCGAGTTTTGAGATGGTGCAAAAGGCCGCTAGTGCCAATATCCAAATTCTGTTTGCTATGTCCGCCGTGACTTCACTGGCGTTGGAATTAGCAGAGAAAAGCAATATCACGCTTATCGGTTTTTGCCGTAATGGCAGGGCAACGCTTTACACCCACGGTTATCGCCTGTTGGGGCAGCAGTGTGTCAGCTTAGCTAAAGCCATTTAAGCGTGAGGCCACTTGAGATTGAAGTTGTCGAACGACTTCAATCATTCTGGCACACAGGTTATAAGCGCATTGCGCTTATTTTTTATAGTCTCGTTCATTAGGGTAATGACATGACATGGCAACAATTTAAACAAGAATATTTAGTCCGTTTTTGGGCGCCTATGCCAGCGGTTATCGCTGCGGGTATCCTTTCTACTTACTATTTTGGTTTGACCGGAACCTTCTGGGCTGTTACTGGGGAATTCACTCGTTGGGGTGGTCATTTACTGCAGTTTTTAGGTGCAGAACCAGAAACTTGGGGTTATTTTAAAGTGATAGGTCTGCAGGGCTCTCCTCTAGATCGTATCGACGGCATGATGATTATCGGTATGTTTGGTGGTTGTATTGCCGCTGCGCTTTGGGCCAATAACGTCAAACTGCGTATGCCACAGAGCCGTATCCGTATTGCTCAGGCACTGATCGGCGGCATTATTGCTGGCTTTGGTGCCCGTTTAGCTATGGGTTGTAACCTTGCCGCCTTCTTCACGGGTATTCCTCAGTTCTCTTTACATGCTTGGTTCTTTGCTTTGGCGACTGCGGCAGGCTCTTACTTTGGTGCAAGATTTACCTTACTGCCGATGTTCCGTATTCCGATAAAACTGAAAAAGGTAAATAAAGCGACTTCAATCAAGCAGGACGAAAACCAAGCTAGAAGTCGTTTCCGTATCGGTATGCTGGTGTTTGTAGGCATCGTCGGTTGGGGGTTATTGACTATGTTCAATGCGCCAAAACTCGGCATTGCTATGCTCTGTGGTGTTGGTTTTGGTTTATTAATCGAACGGGCGCAAATCTGCTTTACCTCAGCGTTCCGCGATATGTGGATCACTGGTCGTACTCACATGGCGAAGGCGATTATCTTAGGCATGGCGGTCAGTGCGATAGGCATTTACAGCTATGTGCAACTGGGTGTGCCACCTAAGATCATGTGGGCTGGCCCTAATGCGGTGATCGGCGGCTTACTGTTTGGTTTTGGTATTGTACTGGCTGGTGGTTGTGAAACGGGTTGGATGTATCGTGCAGTCGAAGGCCAAGTGCATTTCTGGTGGGTGGGCTTAGGTAACGTGTTGGGTTCAACCTTACTGGCGTATTACTGGGATGATATCGCTCAGCCATTAGCAACGAACTGGGACAAAGTTAATTTACTGACCAGCTTTGGCGATAAAGGCGGATTATTGCTGACCTATGTGCTGCTGGGGCTCTCCTTTGGCGCTATGTTGCTGTGGGAAAAACGTTTCTTTGCTCGTAAGGCGAAGCGTGATGAACAATTGCTAGCGGAGGCGGCGTAATGGCTCAATATATTCCAGATTATCAACTCGATATGGTGGGTGAACCTTGCCCTTATCCCGCAGTGGCTACCCTTGAGGCTATGCCAAAGTTAAAGCCCGGTGAAATTCTCGAGGTGATCAGTGACTGTCCGCAGTCCATCAACAATATTCCCCTCGATGCTAAAAATCATGGTTATAAAGTGCTGGAAATTGAGCAGAATGGTCCGACTATTCGTTATCTGATCCAGCGTTGAGGATAGGACTATGTTGACTATTCTCAGTGGCTTAAGTATTGGCTTAGCCATGGGGTTTGTGATGCAAAGGGGGAGATTTTGTATGGCGGGCGGGATCCGCGATACCTATCTGCAACGGGACTTTACCATGGTGATCGCTATTTTGATTGCCATCAGCATCCAAAGTCTAGGGCTGTTCCTGTTTTACGAATGGGGTTGGGTTAAATTGCCAGAAGGGCATTTCCCTTGGTTGGCAACCTTAGTCGGTGGTGTATTGTTTGGTGTGGGTATGGCAGCAGCGGGAAGCTGCTCCACTGGCGCCTATTACCGCGCTGCCGAAGGGTTGGCTGCCAGTGTGATGGCCGTTCTCGGTTTTATTGCTGCCAGTAAATTAGTGCGTCTCGATGAGTTGAAAGGTCTACTTAAACCTTTTAAGCAGCATCAACTTGAGGACCAAACGCTCTATCAAACTCTGGGCGTTTCCCCTTGGGTGATCGTGCTTGTCCTCGTATTACTCACATTGTGGTTGGCATTGGGTTATCTCAAACGCCGCAAACGTCCGGTTGCACTGATGGCACCCCGTAAAACGGGTTTAGCTCATTGGTTGTTTGAAGCGCGCTGGCATCCCTTTGTAAGTGCTTTGCTGATTGGTTTACTGGCGCTACTTGCATGGCCTGCAAGTCTTGAAAGTGGCCGTGTAGGCAGTGTTGGGATCAGTGGCCCGAGTGCGCAGTTATGGGATCTTGTCACCACAGGTAACACTAAGTTCTTTAGTTGGCCGGGATATTTTCTCTTGGGATTATTTGTAGGCGCTTTTATCGCTGCCCGGGGCAGTGCTGAGCAGCGCTGGCGCTACCCAGGTCATAAAGTGGTGTTATTTGGGTTTGTTGGTGGCCTATTGATGGGCGTGGGGAGCGGGCTTGCCGGAGGTTGCATGCTTGGTAATGCGCTCGTTGGCACGGCTTATTTGTCGTGGCAAGGCTGGCTATTTATCCCTGCTATTTTATTTGGCAGTTGGTGCTTTAACTATTTTGCGCTACTGAGGCCAATGCGTCTTGCGCAGATTTAACGTTTATAAAGGAGCTGTATATGGAACAGTATCTCGACACAATGGGTAAGCTATGCCCTTTTCCTTTAATTGAGTTACAACGCTTAATTGCGAGTCTTGAGACTGGCGATAAAGTGGTACTGGATTACGATTGTGGCCAAGCAACTGAGAATATTCCCCGCTGGGCGGCTGAAGCTGGGCATGAGGTGACACACTTTGCCCAGAAGGGCGATGCTGCTTGGACTATGACGATTCAAAAAGGCTAACTCGTCCTCAACTAAAAAGCGCTGCATTTGCAGCGCTTTTTGATCTTAGCCTTGGCAATCTACTGGCAGATATTCATCCGGAATACCGTTGCTGCTGCAAACCCAAGTGATATTATTTTGCTCATCAACTTGAGGCGATAGATAGACTTCATAGCCTTGATAATCCCCGAGTGCTTCGCTTCCTATAAAACCGACTATGCCATCTGTGTACAGATTAAATGTCGCAATCTGCTCGTCCGTGAGTCCAAGCACATCCAATTCGGTTGGCCAAGCTTTGTTGGTTTGATAGTAACCGACTAAGATGTCAGTGATCGGTGCCAGTGCTTGATGTTGCTGGTCGATACTGGCAATGGCCAGTGCCGCATCGGGTACATTCAATGCTGCTGGTGTGGCTTCGGTCGTGGTTGGTGCCTCATAACTCGTGGTGGCACCCATTTTCTCTTGATAGTCCTTATACGCTGGCAACGCGACTGCTGCAGCAATACCAATAATCGCAGCGAAGATTATCAATCCACCGCCTGCTGTGCCTAAACGTGGCATAAAGAAGCTGAGTACATAGGCCCATGCACTGCGTGATGGCGGTGCATATTCCACTCCTTGTGCTTTGGCTTGGACTCTTGCCATGCGCTTGGTCAACCAAGGATAGCTGCCATTAAGCTCGTGCAGCGACATCCAAAAACCACTCGACTCACTGGCTTGGCGGATATATTGATCCACATTCATACGTTTCCATTGCTCGACACCAGCGGCTAACACAGCAACGGCATTTGTGGCTGAACGTAAGCTGTTGCAGCAACGTAATCCGTGGAGATCGCAGGTATATTCACAGGCGCGAGAATAAGCCGCACCTACTAAAGGTAACCAAGTGGCGAAGACTAAGAAGGGCGCTTTACCTATATGATTGCGGCGAATATGGCCTAACTCGTGGCCGATATAGAAGTTGAGCGCATCTTTATCTGACTCAAGCGCATCCACAATCGATGAAAATAGCACTATACTATATAGTTGCGACCGAGGAAGCGTGTCGCCAGTGCGTTTAACATGCCATCAGCTGCCAATAAGTAAGCGCGTGGTGGCTCGCGTATTTCTAAACGTTCGCAACACGCTAAATATTGTTTATGTAATTCAGGAAACTGCTCTGCATTGATTTCGACAGCCGTGCCTTTTAAGTAGCTGATAAAAGCGGAGTGGCTAAAGAGATAAATAATAAAAAACATCAACACATAGAGCAGCGCCATGCCAAAAGTGCCTATGATCAATGCCGCCCAGACGATCCCAGAAATAATAGCTAACAGAGTGAACAGCGATTTTTCCTTCGAATAGACAATATCTGTCATTTGAATGGGATTCTCGTTCCCTGCGGTAATAACTTGTTCCATGTTGATCCTTTTCCTTGTGAAGAGACAAACGGCGTGAAAGTAGTCAATTTTACTCGAAAATTCAACCACTATCGTGTACAAAGCAAAAAATTAACCGTTTTGTCATTCAGTTTAATCAGCTATGCGCAAATTGGAGTAGGTCGATTTCATCAGGATTTTGTGGTTTTTTGGCGCTAGAGAGTCCGATTATGCAGGCGGACACAGATTGGTAAGTGGCTCTTAGTCTCTGGGCATTTTCCTCGCAGCGCACTAGAATTAGGTGTTTTCGCAGCATATCGGCTGAGGGTTAAGTCTTAAGTTAGAACCGAGATAAAAGTAAATCACATCACTATGAGTGCACTTTAAGGCATGGTTCTTCAAGGCAGAGTGCTTTGAGTCAGGCTCGGTTAAGCCTATATAGGGTTAGCTATGGCAAGCGTTAAAACAAACCACAGAAATATAAAGGAATTGAGATGGCTAAGTTAACAAATAAGATGATAAGTAATCGATTGGGTTTCAAATGGTATTGTGCCGCAGGCGTGATGGTTAGCGCGTTAAGTGCGGGAGTAATGGCGGCTAACGCACCTTCTTTTGACTGCACGAAAGTGAATGCTGGCAGTATTGAAGACATGGTCTGTAAGGATGCAGGGCTGAACCAACTTGATAATCAGTTAGCTAAGGTTTATAGCCAAGCGCTTGAAAAAGCGAAGAATGAACAACCTCCTACTTTAAAGGCGATGCAACGTGGCTGGGTGAAAGGCCGTAATGAATGCTGGAAGAGCGACGATAAGCACGCGTGTATTGAATCTAGCTATCAAACTCGCATTGCCGAACTGCAGGCACAATATCGTTTAGTCGACATGACCGGCCCAGTGTTTTATGCCTGTGACGGCAATCCAGCTAACGAAGTAGTGGTGACTTATTTTAAAACCGAACCTGCCACCCTGATTGCTGAACATGGTGATAGTACTTCATTAATGTTTGTGCAACCCAGCGGCAGCGGCGCTAAGTATCAAGGCCGCAATGAAAGCCTATGGGAACATCAAGGCGAAGCGAAAGTGGTTTGGGGCTACGAAGCACCAGAAATGACCTGTAAACTGGTGACTAAATAGGATTGATTTAAGGTCGCCATGAAACAAGCTCTCGTGCATATCGCCTTGGTCGTAAGAGATTACGACGAGGCGATTGATTTTTATGTGAATAAATTAAAATTCGAATTAGTCGAAGACACTTATCAAGCCGAACAAGATAAGCGCTGGGTCGTTGTTGCCCCACCGGGTTCTAAGGGCGCTTCTATCTTGTTAGCGCGGGCGTCTAAACCTGAACAGTTCAATTTTATCGGTAATCAGGCGGGTGGTCGGGTGTTTTTATTTTTAAATACCGATGACTTTTGGCGTGATTATCGCCGCATGGTCGCCGATGGCGTGGAGTTTGCGCGCGAGCCGCAAGAACAAGACTATGGCATAGTCGCTGTGTTTAAAGATCTCTACGGTAACTTATGGGATTTACTGCAATTGAATCCGAATCATGTCATGGCTAAGCGAATGAGTTAAGATTCAGTATTTCGTATGAATTACCGCGTAAGCTATTTAATGGAGTCAAACACTGGGAATACTCTTTGTGTTTGACCTCTGTTAAGTTCGTCGAAAATTCTCAGTTATTGATCATTTTTATTGGGCATTCACTGTAAATTTCAATCTATTCTTATGGAACGGATAGATTTTATAATGGATTGGTCAATGCCATTATGTTTTTATTCAAAATTAAATATCTATCGAATAAATTATTCTTTGGTTTTTATAATTAACTATTCACTTTTTTCGTACTTTAGTATTTAACTCACATTTAAATTAATGAGCGTCAGCTTTTGTTGACAGTTTTATTCGTCACTTATTTGCATAGGCGATTATTGTCACTTAGCTTCTTTAATGTTCTCTAGCTATAAAAATTTAGTCGTGAATAACATTACGTCTAAAGCAAGCTGGCATTTAAAAATAATATTTAATCTGAGTGACTTACTAAAGGAATCTGATAAGTATGAATTTTTTTAAAGTACGTTGCACGGCATTATGGATAGGCCGCGCGTTAAGTGTCTCCGCGATAATAGCGTTACCATCGTTCGCATCTGATATGCCAACCAGTCAGTATCATATTGATGCAGAAGAAATAAAAATGGTAGATATGCCTAGCGTATTACTGCCATTTAATAATCTGATATTTTTATATGGCGTAGATGCGTCGCAGTTTGATTTAGCTGACTTTATTTACGTCAATGTTCCTGACTTAATTGATAAAGAAGAGGCGATTACGCATTGGGCTGGATATTATAGTATTAACCCCAAAGTCATACTGACTTTGATGGAAATGCAATCTCAGTTAATTTCGTCTCCGACAGCTGAAGCGCTTAACCGACCTTTGGGAACATTATCGGATAAACAGGGTTTTGAGGAACAACTCCAAGATGTATTGGCTCAGCTATCACAACGTTTTTATGCCTATGAAGAGTCTCAATTAAAAGGCCTATACCCGCCAAGTACCGACGCAGTTAACGCATCGAGTTTCGCATTATTGGCTTTGTTAAACGGTCGTAGGATAGAGCAACAGCAACATGCCGTTATGACGGGTGAGCACGCTTTGGGATTGGACCCATTCATTGAGCAGTTTAGATTATTATTTGGCAATACTGACCGTGAGTTGTTAATGAGTTCCGTTGCTCAAAATCCGCCAGTAGCAGATTCGACTCAGTCGATGCAACAAGTCGTCCCATTGGCGAATATTACCGCGAGTAGTCTGCCACCCAGTAACATGTTGCAAATGCCTTGGCGACAGGGATATTCATGGCAATCCAATGGTGCTCATTCGCATACTGGGTCTGGCTATCCGCTATCATCAATCGATGTATCCTACGATTGGCCACAATGGGGAAGTCCGACGTATTCGGTTGCTTCCGCACATGATGGGACTGTCAATGTGTTGTCTCGCTGCCAAGTACGGGTGACCAATGCTAACGGTTGGGCGACTAACTATTATCATATGGATCAAATTACAGTGCGTAATGGTCAATATGTAAACCAAAATACCGTGATGGGCATTTATGCAAATAATAAAAATGCAGCCTTGTGTGAAGGTGGGAGTTCAACTGGGCCCCATTTGCATTTTTCTTTATTAAAGGATGGCCGTCATGTGTCGTTGCAAGATGTACATTTGGGGCAATATAGAATCAACATTGGTAGTTACAACTATGACAATAACTGTAGTCGTTTCAATCTGTTTGATGTAAGTAACAATCGTACAATGTGCGCTTGGGCGCCGCTGTATAATGCAGGAAGTCTCTAATCCATGATAGAAAGCCCCTCAATCGAGGGGCTGATATAATGCGAGGAAACCGTTGATCGATAAGCTAGCTAGACCCTCAAATTATTTGGATATCCCCCTACTTTATTTCTTGAATACCGATGACTTTTGGCGTGATTATCGCCGTATGGTCGCCGATGGCGTGGAGTTTGCGCGCGAGCCGCAAGAACAAGATTACGGTACAGTGGCAGTGTTTAAAGATCTCTACGGTAACTTATGGGATTTACTGCAATTGAATGATGAACATCCTATGGCTCACAGGTTAGCGTATCGGGAGTGAGGATTAGAAATTAACCCAGCTGGTATCTCTCGTATTGCCTATCACTGTTTTAGTGTCATTGAAGTCATATTTAAATGACAAATAAATCCGCTGAGTTAGCAGATATTTAAGTCCTACTGTCGAGTTTGAGATGTAATCAATCGAAGGCATATCTGGGAAGGCAATTTGCAGATCGGCATAGGACTCTAAAATGCCACCAAACCAATATTGTTTATAGTTAAGTGAGGCCGCCCAAGCATTTAGTTCTAGTTTAAAGGACTGTTGTTCAAGCCAAAAATGGTTGTAGGTTACGACGAAGTCTAATTTATCGCGCCCAGCACCCCAAAAGCGATAACCAGGACCGAGCGCTGCATAATAGCTATGGCTATCGATGCCGAGTTTATCTTCTTCATAAAAATCTTCCTGACGTAACAGCCAATGCTCATTGAGTAGATAGTCTAATGAATAATGTCCTTCGAGGGTGTTGCGCTTAGTCACGTCATCTTCGGTTTCGTAGCGCACTTCGGTCTTGAGATTATGTCGCCATTGCAAGGTTTCCGCTGTGATATCGCCTTTGATATGTAGCTTCTGACTATTTTTCTTGTTTTTGGTGACATCAAGTGTGGTTTCTACACTACCGTTAAAATTCCAATCTGAGTTTGCATAGTGCTGCGAAAATCTCAACTCACTCACGGGAGTGCGCTGGTTATTAATTAATACCATGCCATGTTCATTAGAGGCTTGAATTCTTATGTCCTGTATGGAACGACTGACACTCCAAGGTCTAGTATCTGTGACTTCGAGGCTGAGAATGGCACTGCGTTGAATGGTAATTTTAGGGGCATAACTGGTGTTGATGATGAGATTTTGATCGTTAAACTCTTTAATTTCACCGCTAATTTTATCGCCATTGAGCAAAAAAACTGTGTCGGCATAACACAAGGGGCTGACACTGCAGAGCGTAGCAACAAGGTACAATGCTGGATTGGATATCAGATTATGCATCTTGCTCGTGGGCTCAAAATAAAGGGAGAGTAAGTGTTGTCATTCTACTCGAACACAGGCTCTACAAAGCAATAACATTTGATAAAAGTGTTGATAAGGGATTGAAAACGGGTTTGCAATCCCTTACTTCTTGGCCATGTTAGCGTGAGTTAATTTCGGTGATTTTGAGGTTAATGAGCTGCTTCTGCCATTGGGATTTATCTATGCCTTCGACCCAAATGACGCTGCTTTTACGCTGTTCGCCTTTGCGTAGATAGGTCTCAGGCATACGGAAAATGGCTTCCCACACTTCGAGTTTTTCGGTTTTGAGCAAAGTACCATTATCGGCGAAGAAGCTAGCTTCAACTTCAACTAAGGTAACGTGTTCATTGCTGGTGCTGGCGAGATCGAAGCTGAGTCCGAGTTTGTCGCCTTTCCATTGACCTTCAGCAAAGCTGACTTTGATCCCATCTTTTGCCGTTGAGCCTAATAGCTCAGGTTGGGTAATCGCAGTGGCGGTCAATGTGGTGACTGGCGCAGCAACAGTTTGAGTGGTAACTGCGGCACTTGGGACACTGGCAACATTGCTCGATGCACTTGCTACGGCTGTAGCGGCTAAGGCATTGGGCGCGGCTTTGGTTTCAGTGATCACGTATTCCCAGGTAAAGTCGTCTTTGAGCCTGACTTGGGCGCCATTTTCTAGGGTGATATTGGCTACGTCGGCGGCCATAACCGATGATGTTAGCAATAACAATGAGCTAAGTGCGCTAAGGCGTAATGAAGTGTGCATTAATTTTCTGGCTCCGATATCCGTCTGAGTCAATATTCTGCCCTAACATAAACAATTTGCCGCATGTTAGTCACTGTCTAAGTCGTGTTTTGATGAATAAAGTGGATTAATGGCGAGATTTTAACGCTAGTACAGATTGAGCTAGCTGACTGTGGCACTATTAGATAGGTGTACATGAGCGGTATGCTCAATGAATAAAGTAACAGGAGATTAAGATGCAGATGAAACATGGAATTTATGGCTTAGTGATTGGATTGGCATTTAGTACTGTCACTTTGGCTGCTGAAGCACCGAAAGTGGGTTGCGCGGCGAAATTAGATGCTATTAGTGCCGAACTTGCCCAAGCAAAAGCGGCAGGTAATAAGCATAAAGTCGCGGGACTTGAAAAGGCCTATGACGAAGTTTCAACCCATTGCGACGATGATAGCTTATACGCCGAGCGAGTCGCTAAAGTTGAGGCCTTAGAGGAAAAACTCACCGAGCGCCAAAACGAATTGGCCAAAGCCATAGAAGAAGGTCGTTCTATGGATAAAATCAACAAGAAACGCAATAAAGTCGCCGAAGTCGAGGCTGAACTTGCTAAGGCGCGAGCCGAGCTAACGCAATAAATAGCTCAAGCCCAATCGCTAGGAGCTTAGCCCGCGTAACCTATGCTTAAAATAGTGGATTCTGTGCTGGAGTTATAACCGGCACTCAGTATGAAGTGCTCAGTGATTCGATATCTTAGCCCAGCTTCTGCGCCCCAACGGGTTGTTTTATCTTCTTCCCATGTGGGTTTGCCATCGACAATTTTGGGTGAAATGTTATTCGTGTAAGACACTGTGCTGATATAGCCACTGCCGCCGGCATAAAAGCTTAAATCTGCCGTTAAGCTGTAGCTTAAGCCTAAGCGGAAGAGGCTTTCTTGGCGATAGGATTCCGCGGGTTCTGGCACGATAATATCGGTTTCACGACTGCGGGCATAGCCTAGGTAATAACCCCATTGTTGGTAATTATTATCGAAATGATAGGGGGCGATTGTAATGCCATAGAGATTATCTGTGGCGGGAATATAATCGAGCATGAGAGCGATATAAGGTGCATTGGCAGTTTCGTCTGATTTATCTGGCCTAACTAATTGCTTAGAAGTGCTATATTCGGCCGCTTGAAGCGGTTGGCATAGGCTCAGGAGTCCAATGCTAAGACAGGCTAGCGTATATGAATGACGACACATGGGATGGTTTCCTTAGGGATAGGGGAAATATTGTTCATTTTCCTGTGTGCGGGGTCAATTCAAAATGCTAAAATCTCTTTTAAAATAAGTATTTGTAAATATTTTGTGTTTTGATTTGAGTGTTTTCTAGGGTGATATTTAACCGAGGTCAACTCGGCAGTTACCTTTGTATGGGTTTGTTGCGCTAGCGCCTACGTTGGAGTGAAATTGTGGATCAGGAAATAAGGCTCGAAATTTCGGCATGGTTAGCGGGCTTTGGGATTGATAGCCAACCCTCTGATGGAATATCGACCACAGTTATGGTCATTGCTTGCTTACTGTTAGCGAGCATCGCTTATTTTATTGTCCGACGCGTGGTGATTCGTGCGGTGAATATGGTAATCCTGCGCTCTAAGGCGACGTGGGACGATGTATTCATGCGTTATAAGGTGCTTGAAAAGCTGGCCATGCTTGTGCCCGCTATCGTACTTAATCTATTAGTGCCAATCGCGCTGACTGAGCATCCACTGCTAAGCGGGCTAGTCGACCGATTACTGAGTATTTGGTTAGTGGTGCTGATTATCCGCGCTATGTATGCAGGTATGGATGCGGTTGATGAAATTTCAGATGTGAATCTGGTGAGTCGGCGCTTGCCTGTTAAGAGTTTCGTACAGTTAACTAAGCTATTTTTATTCTTTGTTGGGATTATCGTTTCTATCTCAATCTTGGCCGATCAATCACCTGTGTACTTCCTCAGCGGCTTAGGTGTGGCAACGGGTTTTGTGATGTTAGTGTTCCGCGACACTATCTTAGGTTTTGTGGCGGACATTCAGTTAGCGGCTAACCGTATGGTGAGTAAAGGCGACTGGATCCAGATGGACAAATACGGCGCCGACGGTGCGGTAGAAGAAGTCTCGCTGACCACAGTGAAAGTGCGTAACTGGGACAAAACCATCACTATGATCCCTGCTTATGCCTTAGTGTCGGATGCGTTTCGCAACTGGCGGGGTATGTCTGAGTCGGGCGGTCGCAGGATCAAACGCGCGATCAATATCGATATCAACAGTATAAAGTTTTTGACCGAGGAAGAGCGCGAACGTCTCAGTAAGATCAATTGCTTAAAAGAATATTTCCCCGCAAAAATAAATGAAATTCGTGAGGCGAATGCCAGAGTCTCTGACCTTGATATGAAAGTGAATGGTCGCCATTTGACTAACGTTGGCACCTTCCGCGCTTACCTGCAGGAATACCTACAGCGTCACGATAAGGTGCACAAGGACATGACACTAATGGTGCGGCAGCTCGCGCCAACCACAGAGGGCCTACCGATCGAGATTTATATCTTCACTAACGACACTCGCTGGGCATTTTATGAAGCGATACAAGCGGATATCTTCGACCATGTTTTTGCAATATTGCCTGAGTTTGGTCTGCAGGCGTTCCAAGCGCCCACCGGCAATGATATTCGCAGTTTAAAGTCTGTTAAGGTCGACTAGTTTGATGACTGTCGATGATTATCGATTTAGTTTCGAGAGACAAGAATCGCGGCTAAGGTGATAAATACACCGCCGCTGGTTCTGTCAAACCAATGCAGCTTGTTGCTCGCCTTTAGGCTGGGCGCAAGTACATTGGCCATGCAGGCATAAATCATCACAAAGCTAAAATCCACCACGGCCCAAGTGACTGCAAGAATGGTCAGTTGCGGTAATTGCGGCGCGGCAAGATTGATAAATTGCGGAAACAAGGCGGCAAAAAACAGTAAATCCTTCGGATTACTGATCCCCACTAGAAACGCCTGTTTATAAAGCTGCCAAGGCGTACCTTTGCCCTCTGACGGGCTAACTTCAAGGGCTTGACCTTGGTTTTTCGTCAATAACAGCTTAATACCTAAAAATACTAAATAGGCCGCGCCGCACCATTTGAGCAGAGTAAAACCGTATTCTGAGGCGCTAATAATCGCCCCCAGTCCTGCCGCTGACGCCATCATTAAGATTAAAGCGGCGCTAACACTGCCAAGGCCTGTGGCTATGCTGCGCATCTTGCCGAAGTGGATCCCATGGGACATAGACAACATAGCGATAGGACCTGGTGAAATCCCAATCAATACAATGGCGAAGAGATAGAGTAACCAAGTTTCGGGTTGCATATTTGCTGCTCTAAATGGAATAAATGTTAATGTTTAGCACTTGCTATAAAATCAGGGATCACCTTGGGATGACGGCCTTTAATGGTGCGATAGAAGCTCAAAATCTCTTGCATGTCGGTCACGATATCGTCACTGGGTTGCAGTGGCGTGCGGATAACGACAGTGCGGCGGCTAAAGTCTAAGCCTACGGGAGCAATGGGTACTTGGGCCTTGGTGGCGATATGATAAAAGCCGCACTTCCAACGCGTCACTGGGCCGCGGGTGCCTTCTGGCGCTAGCGCTAACTTGTAATCGGATTTTGACTCAAACAGCTGCACGGCGGCATCGACTAAGTTGTTGTTCTTGCGCCGATCCACCGGACTGCCGCCAATGGCGCGGAAAAACCAGCCCCAAGGCGGGATAAAGAGTTGGTGTTTGCCGAGAAAGTGAATGCGGATACCTAGGGCGCCACGGGCTAAAATGCCGACAATGAAATCCCAGTTACTAGTGTGCGGCGCAACTATGATGATGTATTTAGCACAGTCGGGCAGTTGGCCTTCTATCTGCCAGCCTGAAGTTTTAAGTAGCCAACGGCAAAGTGGTGTAAACATAGTTCGGTGCCCAGAGTCGAAAAATTAATAATATCATTAGCTTTTTTAGATTTTAAACTGGCTTAAACAAGATAGTCTGTACTTAATTCGCGATATACCCAAACAACCTCAAGATGCAGGATTCAGCGGGAATTGAACGCATTTTAGGCAAGGCGGCTATTTGCGGACCTAGTGGACTAAGTTAAAAATAGCCAACACGGCATAAAATGCGTTAAAACCCGCCGGGACGGAGCGCCTAGGGCACCCCACTTCCGTGTTGCATCAATTCAAAAGGTGGTCGACATTCTTTCATTGAAGCGCCTTGAATTGGTGTACCCTAGACGCTCTGAAACTCGTATCTTGAGGTAGCTTGGGTATAATACAGTTTAACCTGATTGATTGTGGGGGAACGATACTATGTTGAAAAATGGACTATTAAACAAGGTTATCTGGCAGCGTGTTTTTGCGGCGCTGTTACTCTTGCTGACTTGTCATGTTAATGCGGTGCCGACGGATGAAATTACGCAGATGCTCAAAGGCCAAGAAGACGCCTGGAATCGCGGCGATCTCGATGCTTATATGCAAGGCTATTGGAAGAATGATCAACTGCGTTTTGTCTCTAATGGTAAGTTTCGTTTTGGCTGGGAAGAAACTCTCGCTGCCTATAAGAAAAATTATCCAAATAAAGAAGCGCTTGGTGAACTGAAGTTCACTATCAAAGAAATCAAAATGCTCAGTAATTACGCCGCTATGGTTGTTGGGCGCTGGGATTTACGGCGGATAAAAGATGCCCCAACGGGCGTGTTTACTCTGTTGATTGAAAAAATCGACGATCGTTGGGTGATCACTATGGACCACAGTTCAGACTAAACCGTGTCCTTTACACTCAGTGCTGCACAGCAGTTCAAATTAGATTTGCGATAATAAACAGTCTGGTTTGGCTGGCGGCTCGGCGGGCAGAGTTAAATGGAAATCCTGCTGTCCAAGCTGTCTACCTTTGCCATCGTATCTCACTTCGGTGAAATGCATACCGCCCTCAGCATCTTCAAGCAGAATGCTGGTGGAGCGGGTACCATAGTCGGGGTGACGAATATAAATCGCAGCTAAACGCCGTTCCCACTCGATCCCCACTCCCGTATTCGGCAGCTCATTATCTTGCGGCTGGGAATCGTCTTTCATTAGTTGTAACAGTACTTGCACTTCTATACTGCTGGACTGGCTGATTGCCGCTTCTAACGCCTGCTGTCCCTTCGCCATTTTCGGCCAAATATCATCGAGTGCACCATTGCTAATGGCATGAAATCCATCGGCAAGTTTTACTGTGTCTTTATTGATACTGTTAAAACAATATAAGTCAGTGCCTTGGCCGAAGATGAGATTGAACGGCTGATAATTGTCGCTATGTTCAACGAGCCAATTAGGGCACACGAGCGACCCTGAGTTGAGCGTCATAGTAATTAGCTCGCCACGACTACGCATGGCTTCAGGGTTCTTTTGCGGAACGCGCAGATTGGTTACGCCAGCGATTTGTCCTTGTTTATTGATGCCAAACCAAGTGCCACCGGCCTGCAGATCTTTACCCGCGAGTATGTTTTCTTCCGGCGGCCAAAAATGCGCTGGCGCAGTTGGTCTATGATGAAATTCATCGCGGTTGGCACAGATGATTAAGGGATACTTAGGATGGGCATTAATGGCGACAAAGAGTATGCACATAGCAGGCTAAATTAATCCAAAGGTAGATTAACTTAGCCTGTCTGCTCACAAATGAACAGCGTTAGTGGTGCGAGTGCTTATCCGTTTTTGCGTGTTCATGTACATGTTTATCAGCACTAGGTGTCGCAACAGGTTTCTGCTCGTCTGTGTGCGAAGCGCTAGATTCGTGAGTATGTGTATTCTCGTGGGAATGGCTATGGGCGTGACTATGCGCATGAGCTACCGGTTTGCTGAGCATTAAGCGGCGTAAAAATTTACGTGGACCTAAGCGCAGTAAGCTGGCAGCAAACAACCCTGAGAGGATCAGTAGTGCAATTAAGTTCACGACTTCAGGCAAGGTAAATAAGGAGAACCATAGTGGCAAGCGTAATGCTGCGGCTAAACTCAGCGCAATAATACTCAGTAATATCGCCCTTTGCGTCCATGTCATTAACTTAAGCTGAGCTATGTTGAGCACAGGTGCTGCAATCAGCGGCATCATAATCGCGATAGGACTCCAGCCACTATAGGCCAGTGCAAGAGCGAGGACGGCGGCGCCTAAGTTGCAGAAACGCATAGGTAAAAATACAAGCAATAGCACAACAACCTGTAGCAATGGATTGCTTAAGGGTATTGAAGGGTGGCCAATTAAATTCACTAATACTAGGCTGAGTAAAATCCAAGGTGCGCTGCGATCGACTAAATGAGCAAAGCCGAAACGCAGTGAATTGCTGGGTAATTTAGTGTGTGGATCGGTAATGGTGACGTTAGCATGGCTTAAATATGCACTCAGAATAAACACTACAAGCAATTGGAATAACGCTAACCAAGGACCAAGAAGTAGAGCTGTGATCACTAAGGCTTCAGGCCCTGCTAAGCGTTGGAACCAGCGACGGGCTAAACTGCCATCCTGCGGCGTCAAACCTAATTTAAAGCGTAGCGCAGCCGCACCATAGCTTAGCAGCAACACGGGTGCGAGCTTTAATAGCCAAGTCATTAATTGCTCTGTACTGTGATCATGGTGGGCATGTTCGTGGCCGCCTGAATCCATTAATAGCAATATCACGAGTAAACCGATGCCGAGCAAACTACCTATGCCAGCTTGGTATTCATATTTGCCTTGCGTATCACTTTCATGCTGACCATGGGGTTGATGTAGTACCACATGCAGAATTGTGCCAGTAATAAAGGCTTGTAAGTAGACAGTGTCATCGATATTTAAATAAGGAAGTAGTTGCTCACCGGCGAAATAGCCTATGCCTGTAAATAGCATCTGGGCTGCAAAGATCATGAGTGTCCAACGTGTTCCGAGATGGGGTTTTAGTATCCACCATACTGCAAAACCGACGGGTAATTGGTGGAGTATGACACCAAGAGCTAGCAGAATGGAGTTATCGTCTTGCTGCGCCAAAACCATAGCGGTGCCATCGGTGATGGTATGCAGTAATAAGCCACCAATACCCAAGAAAAGCGTAAAATTATGGGTGACTTCTGAATAACGGTGAAATAGGCGTTCGCTGGCGGTAGGCCCCCAGATGCCGAGGAGTACAAAGACGATCGCAAGCATGCCACCATGCTCGAGTAATTCTGGCAAGATGTGGATCAGCACTAATCCGCCTAATGAGACGAATATAAAACCATCGAGCCCCTTTTGTAAGCCACTACTCGATGAGAAGTAGCGATAAAACAGAGGGCCAATTAAGAGTGCGATACAGCTAGCAAGAAGATAGAGCATGGATTCCACGGAAAATTTGCTGAAAAAACGCCATAGTATACCAGCTGTAAAGCAAAGTGAGCAGTGACTTGCAGGCAATTTACTCAACTGACATTTTATACTGTGTTTTGAAGGTGAGAATTTTATTCACTTTGGCCATTCTGCGGAGAAATTTTCAGATCTAACTCGAGAAAAGGTTATACAATATCGGCCTATGTTGACTTGGGTGTTGATACGTTAAATGGATATATTTTCTGCTGCGGTAATGTTGTTTCTGATCATGGACCCTTTGGGGAATTTGCCGATTTTCGCGTCGATTCTACGGCATATCGATCCCAAGAAACGTCGTAAGGTACTGATCCGAGAGTTACTTTTCGCCTTAGTGATCATGCTGTCTTTTCTTTATGCGGGTGAAGCCATTTTAAGTTTCTTAAATCTTCGTTCCGAATCTGTGAGTATTGCAGGCGGTATTATTCTGTTTTTGATCGCGATTAAGATGATCTTCCCCCAACCCGGTGGTGTCGTTGGATTAGCCGCGGGAGAAGAGCCTTTTATCGTGCCTATGGCTATTCCCTTGATGGCTGGCCCATCGATTCTTGCAGCCTTGATTTTACTAGCGCATACCGATAGCTCACGTATGGGCGATTGGACCATAGCGTTAGTGTCAGCTTGGGGGGCGAGTGCGGTGATCTTAATGTTTTATAAACTTTTCACCCGTGTGCTGGGGGAAAAGGGGCTCACAGCAGTTGAACGTTTGATGGGTATGGTGCTGGTCATGATCTCAGTACAAATGTTCCTCGACGGTATTTCAAACTATCTGAAAACCGCTGGCTAACTTTATCTAGTTTGATCAAAACGAAACCGTATTAACGTTGTTAATGCGGTTTTTTTTATGGCAGAGATTTGGCTTGGAATTGAGTCAGCACAGAGGTTTGCTGAATGTTTGCTGACAAAAGTGCAAATCTTACCTGCGAACAGGTGTATCAAGTTGTTACTGAGGTGCAGTGCTGCTAATGTCGAAAACTCTGTCTCTATCACTTGAAGGCGGATAAACCCTGAGTAGGTTACTAATTAAAGGCAATTTGTCTTAATACAAAGAGACACTAGTCTTAATAAATAGAATGGCGTAAACGGCGTTAGCTGTTACAGAAGGATGTTAAAAATGCGAAGTACAAAAGGCGTAACAGCGTTTGGACTGATGTTGGCATTGATTAACGGCGCGAGTATTGCAGCTCCGAATCATACGCCTGCAGATGCGGGTGTGATTAATAAAGATCGAATTTTATATTGGTTGATTAAGCGTGGCGAAGTGGCCGCCGATGCCAGTGATAGCGTAAAGCAGGAGGCGATAGAAGCTTATATTCATCGCGCCACTTTGGCACAACCCAAAGCGCCGCGCATCGAAGTTGAAGCTGAACATGCGCGTCTACAAAGAGCTAAGTCATCGCAAATGATGCGCTCACCCGCACAGCGTTTACAGGCCGATGCGGATGTAAAGAAAACCGTTAAAGTGCTCACAGTATTAGTGGATTTTGCTGATCTAAAACATGATGACAATGGCTTAAAAGCGGGGGATACAGACATGTATTACCCGAGTTATCCTGCGTCCCACTACAAGGAATTACTCTTTTCGCCTACGGGCTTCAAAGGTCCACAGGGGCAGACGTTAGATTCGGGGTATCAATATTATCAAGCGGTTTCTGGGCAAACCTTCTCCTTTACTGGGGATGTGAAGGGCTGGTATACCGCCTCGCAAAATGCTGAATACTATGGTGTTAATGATCCAGATACCCGTAGTGATTCACAGGTCGAACAATTGGTAAAAGAAGCCGTATCTCAAGCTGTTGCAAATATGTCTGAAGCAGAGCTGGCTAGCTATGATATTGAAGATCAGAATGATTTGAACAATAACGGTATTTACGATGAGCCCGATGGCATTATCGACCATGTGATGATTTTCCACTCTAGCGTAGGCGAAGAGGTCGGCGGCGGAAAACTAGGATCGAGTGCGATATGGTCGCATCGATATTATGTCGACCAAGCAACCAATGGTTATGCGCTTCCTGGTACGAACAAAAAAGTATTCGGTTATACAATCCAGCCTATTGATGCGGCAACGGGCGTGTGTACCCACGAGTTTGGCCATGATCTAGGTCTGCCTGATGAGTACGATACCTCTGAAAATGATAAGAAAGACGGCTCGCCTGTGGGGCTATGGTCTTTAATGTCTGGTGGTAGTTGGGCTGGTGCTATTCCTGGCGCTCAGCCGAGTGGTTTTAGCCCTTATGCTCGATCTTATCTACAGAAAAGATACAAAGGTAAGTGGTTGAATGAACGTGAAATCACCTTAGATAGCATTCCCAAATCAGGCATGGAAGTGACGTTGAATGAGGCGGTTAATCATCAGGCGGTTAATCAGATCTCTATTCCACTTCCTCCAACGCTAATTCCTTTTAAAACACCTTATCAGGGCAGTTATCAGTACTATTCTGGCCAAGGAAATATGCTGAATAACAGCATGATTTTTAATGTTAAATTACCTGCCGTAACCACAGATAAACTGATTCTGAGTATGAAGGCCAGTTGGAGTATTGAACTTGACTTTGACTACATCCAGGTGAAAGTGGATGGTGCGGCCATTGCGGGTAATTACACTAAGTCGAACAATGGGATAAATAGCGCTCGTCATATCATCACTGGTGAATCGTCTGCGCTTGCTCAGGCGGAAGGTCGTGATGCTTGGGTAACATTAGAATATGATTTATCAGCATATTCTGGAAAATCTGTTGCTGTTGAGATCAACTATGTCACCGATGATTTAACCTCTAAGTCAGGGATCGCTATTGATAATATCAGCGTTAAACAAAATACCACTGAGTTATATAGTGATAACGCTGAAGTCGCGGATAAAATGACGTTTTACGGCTATAGCCGGATTAAGGATTCTCGTCCGGATCCCAAATCTCAGTCTCGTTATATTATCCAGCTGCGTAGCCATAATGGTGTCGATGCGGGTTTGAAAGCAAAAAGCTTTGATCCCGGAGTTTTACTCTGGTTAGAAAATTTTAGCTACAGTGACAATAACGTTTCAAACCATGCTGGCCATGGCTTGATTGGCGTGATTGATGCTGACCAAAACATGATTGGCACTCGCTCTACCGACGTACAAATTCGTGATGCGGCCTTTAGTACAGTAAATCAAACCTTCTATTTTGAGGACAATCATCGCGATGCTGTCAGCCTGTTCGATGACAGTTTTGATTACAGCGCGCCACTACAGCCACAGTCAGGTATGGTGTTGCAGCAGCTAGGGTTGACAATGCAGGTACTATCTCAAGCCAGCAACAATGGTACTGCGGTTATTCGTCTTGCGAATGCGAACTCTGATGCTATAGCGCCGTTAACTGTCAGTTTTGGTAAGACAGTTAGTCAATTAGCGGTGAACTTCACCAGTAACGTTGATGGTGGTATGGGAGTATTAACCTACGCTTGGGATTTTGGTGATGGCACGACAAGCACTGTCACGGCGCCAACCCATACCTATGCGAAGGCTGGCACTTATACAGTGACACTTACGGTTATCGATGCGCAAAATACTAAGGCGATTAGCAGTTCGACGGTAACGGTTGTTGCACCTGTTACGCCTCCAGTAACTCCGCCGGCCAGTGAGAGTTCAGGTGGCGGCAGCTTAGGTTGGTTAAGCCTTGCCTTCCTTAGCTTATTGACTTGGCGCCGCCAGTTAAATGTGCACTAAGTTAAATGTCCACTAAGTTGATTGTTTGAAACACGAACAAAAATGCCTCTGATCTAGAGGCATTTTTTATCTGTCTTGAGGCTAAATTCTGACTAAGCTTTGGATGAAGTCTAAAGTTTACAACTGACGGATAGCTTGCTCGGCCGCTGGCAGAAAGATTTCGCTGACGATCATTTCATGCTCACCGTGATGGAAATAGCGGCGGCGTCCCCAGAGTGCATGTTCGACACTTTGATCTAAACTTTCAGCTAAGTGGGCAAGGCGACTACAGGTTTCGAAACTGGCAACTTCGATTCTACCGGGGATGAAGTTATCTTGGCTAAACAGTAATTCACCTAAGGGGCGAGTACCCAAACTAAGGAAATCCATTTTGCGCTCGGCCATTAATTTTTCAGGGATTAAGGTTCTGGCAAATACCCAAGGTATCGAGTCGAGGCAAAGCAAGACTTCACGGATCCATACAGCACCTTGCTGGGGATATTCGCCCTCTAAGGGAGCATGCAGTCCTTCGCCTAGTATCTTTACTTCAAATTGAGCGCAGCAAGTTTTGAGTTTTTGCGTTAGGCTGCCAGTGGCAAGCAACCATTCTTTCAAGGGCGATTTGGGGAGTTTGTCGGCTAGATCGGCTGAAAACCACTGAATAGATTCACCATAGGGAAAGCTTAAGCTAGTCACATTCATTAAATACTCGTTACAATATAAACAAACGTCGGCAGTCTAGCATGTCGCGACGCGAGCATATATACCCAAGCTACTTCCAGATACGGACACTGCATCTTCAGGTTGTTTGGGTATATACCCAAGCTACTTCCAGATACGGATACTGCATCTTCAGGTTGTTTGGCTATATAGATTGGGAAGTTTCTTCCATTACCATTATTGTTTTAGGGAGCCGTAAGTCGCTATGAAAAAATTACTCTCAGTCTGTCTTATCCTGTTTACAAGTGTTTTCAGTGTTTATGCGGCCGATGAAAAAGAAGCTGCACCTGCAGCAGCAACCCCACCTACGGGTGAGTATGCCTACTATGGTTTCGAACCCGAAATTGTCACTAACTATATTTCTAATCGCAAGAAATTGGGTTTTGTGAAGATTAGCGTTGAGTTAATGGTAAAGAGTCCAGATGATCTAGTGACAATTGAGCTCCATAATCCATTATTGCGAGCCGCAATTGTTGAAGTGTTAGGCAATCAATCGGAAGAGAAGATTAAGTCGCTCACGGGTCGTGAAGAGATTCGTCGTGAGTGCTTTGAAATGGTCAACAACTTGATCACCAAAGAAGCTGGCAAACCCTTGATCGTAAACTTATTGTTCACCTCTTATCTGTACGATTAATTTACTGCCCCATTCCATGGGCTGACTCAGGTCGGCCCATTGCGTTACAAGAGCTATTATGTCAAAACCTGCCGTGAAACCCGTCCAATTAGTGACTGCGAAACGCCTAACTAGTACAGCCAGCATTGGTCATGCAAAAACTAAAGCACCAAAGCAGGCTAGAACTGAGGTGAAAGGCAAAGTGAAGTCGGTCAAAAACAGGCCTAGTGCTGAGATCAAAAAAGCTTTGCATCCTCGAAATGTACACTTGAACGGCTATGATTTTCCGGCGCTGGTGAGTTCATTCCCTAAGCTAAAAGCCTTTGTTCGACCCACGCCTTATGGGGCTTTATCGGTCGATTTTGCCGATCCGTTAGCAGTTAAAATCCTTAATGCGGCGCTACTGAAACACCATTATGGGATTGAATCTTGGGATATTCCTGATGGAGCGTTATGTCCTCCTATTCCCGGTCGAGTCGATTATTTACATTATTTAGCAGACCTTCTAGCCGAAGGCGATGATGTATTTGCTTTGGATAAAACTAGGGTATTAGATATCGGCACTGGCGCGAACGGTATTTATCCCATATTGGGTTGCCAAGTATACGGTTGGCAATTTGTCGCCTCGGATATTAATGCCCATTCACTCAGTAATGTGCAGAGTATTATTGAGCAAAACCCAGTGCTGCAAGGGCAGATAAGTTTACGATTACAGCCAAATGACAAGGCGGTCTTCAAGGGAATCATTCAAGCCGGAGAACGTTTTGCGTTAACCCTGTGCAATCCGCCATTTCATGCCTCTATGGCTGAGGCGAGCGAAGGTACAAAGCGTAAGGTGAATAATCTGCAGCTCAATCGGGGTGGCTTGGTAAAGGTTGCACCTAAGCTGAATTTCGGCGGTCAAGCGGCTGAGCTTTGGTGCCAAGGCGGTGAACGACAGTTTTTAACGACTATGATCCGTGAGAGCCAAATGGTTGCAGATCAATGCTTATGGTTTACCAGTCTAGTGTCGAAGAAGGAAAACCTGAAACCTTGTTATCAAGCCTTAGCGCAGTTGAAAGTCGATACTGTGAAAACGATTGAGATGCAGCAGGGTAATAAAATTACGCGGGTTTTAGCGTGGAGTTTCCAGTCAGCATCTAAGCGCAAAATCTGGCGCGGTGAACACTTAGCCCGTTAAGACTGTTGAGTATGACCCAATTAAGTACTGCTAACAAAACAGGCGCTAATGGCGCCTGTTTTTATTAAAGGTAAAAATAGCCACTGTTACTGCTACTGCGGCTTTTCTTCCTTATGATCGCGACGGAATAACGCCCACTCTTCAATTGCTTCACCGCTGGGTAAGGTGCAGATCCCATGTTCACCTTCAGCGGTTTTCTCAATTGTTAAGTTGCCACCAATGGAGACACAATACTCAGAGGCGGGATTGGCTATTTTTACTTGTTCAGTATCACTGCATCCGACTAATACCACACTCGCCAGAAGTGGAGCAGTAACAAGCAGGAATTTGATTTTCATAGACACTCCTTGGTGAGTTATTTTCGCCCTAAAATCCGCAGGATCCGTAGGAACAAGTTGATGATATCCATATACAAAGCGGCGGCGCTATCGATGGCATTATCTATGGTTTTAGGGATTTGATTCGCTCGTCCCCAGTCATAACCAATATAACCGCAGAAAATCAGCACGACTATCCAATCTAAAATGCCGTGGTGAGTATTAAAGATAAACACTTCAATCAGTTCGACGACGATAACGAGCAATAAAGCAATCGTGAGTGCGCCGGAAATTTTTTGGAAAAAGGCGGGGAAGAGTGTGCCTAAACACATCATGGCTATGGTCACTAGCCCTGTGATACGAATGGCTTCGGTCACCAATTCGGGATCGTATTGACTGACCACCATATTGATAATTAAGCCGAAGGGCACGACTACAAAGTTGTAGCCAATAAAACTGACAACGGGATTAGTCGATTTTTGGAACAGATAAATCCCAAAGAAACAGGAGGCGAAATAGCCGATAAAGAAAATCCAAGGATTAACACTGGCAATCGCCTCTGGGTCGATATTGGTGACCATCCAATAGTTAACTGCAAAACCCCAAATCAGCGTGAGGCCGATAACGAGGTTGTAAATACCTGCGCCAACTATGGGGTCGTCTGTGGTCATGCGGTCAAATACACTGTTTTCCGAATCCATATGTTTTCCTTATGATTTCCTTATTTTAACGGGCCATTAAGCGTCATCAGTGTTGAGCTATATGACGGCAAATTAAGCGGTGGCAATTAAGCTAGTGTAAATAAAGCCGTTTTTCAAGCGAGAACAACCTAAGCCCCTTTAGTGCCACAAACACTGCAGTTGGCTTGTTTCGGTAACTTCATCTCGCGAAACTCCATCGTCATCGCATCGATCATCAAAATGCGTCCTGCTAAGGTTTTACCCATGCCAGTGATCACCTTGATAGCTTCAACCGCCTGCAAACAACCTATCATACCGACCACTGGTGCTAGGATACCCGATTCAACGCAGCTCAGTTGTTGCTCGCCAAATAGGGCGCTAAAGCAATGATAACAAGGCGTTTCGCTGTGATAATCGAACACAGTGACCATGCCTTCCATCCGAATTGCCGCGGCAGACACTAAGGGCACTTTATGCTTAAAACAGCTGAGATTAAGTTGCTCGCGCACACTGACATTATCGGTGCAGTCGAGCACTAGATTGTGATCGGCGACTAGGGCGTCAATCTCATGATCATCTAATACTGCATTGATAATGTTGATCTTAATAAAGGGATTGAGCTGCATGAGGCTCTGTTTAGCCGATTCGACTTTAGGCTGGCCGACATTGGCATCTTGATGCAGCACTTGGCGCTGCAAGTTGGATAATTCAACTGTATCAAAATCGACCAGTGTCAGTTCACCAATACCCGCAACCGTGAGGTACTGGCTGGCGGCACAGCCCAAACCGCCAGCGCCTATCATGAGCACTTTGGCTTGTTTTAAGCGTTCTTGACCGTCGATATCCATAGCCTTGATGGATATTTGGCGGCTGTATCTTAAGAGTTCGCTGTCGCTGAGAATATCTTTTGGCACATTCATTGGGATTTTCCTAGCAAAGCACGCTGTTAAATGGCTCGACAGTCACTTGGGTGCCAGCGGGAGTATCACCTTGGAATTGCTCCAATAAAACGAAACAGTTTGCTAAGCTCATCGAAGTCAACATGCCAGAACCTTGGCTACCAGTAATGGCAACTTCAAGTTTACCTTGTGCATTACGGCTTAAAACGCCCCGTTGATATTCGACGCGGCCCGGTTGTTTACGTACAGGCGTGGTGAGCGTAGCGTCTAACATCAAAGGTGCAACTGGGGTTAAGCCCTGCATCTTGTTCAGTATTGGCCAAACGAGTTTGTAAAACGTCACCATAGAAGATACGGGATTCCCCGGTAAACCACAGAATATTGCTTTGCCGATACGGCCCATGGCAAAGGGCTTGCCTGGTTTGATGGCGAGTTTCCAGAAGGTAATTTTGCCTTCCTCATCAAGAATTTGTTTGGTGAAATCTGCTTCACCGACCGACACGCCACCCGAGGTTAATACCATGTCGGCTTGGCTGGCAGCATGGCGAAATGCCTGACGTATGGCTTCAGGATCATCGGCTATTACGCCTAAATCGAGCCATTCCACGTTAGCGCGGCTGAGTAAACCTTGGATCGAGTAACGGTTTGAATCGTAAATTTGTCCTAGGGCTAATTCGCTGCCAACGGGACGCAGTTCATCGCCAGTGGAGAAAAAGGCCACTTTAAGCTGACGATAAACTCGCACTTGGCTAACACCAATAGTGGCCAACACCCCGAGTTCGGCAGCACCAATTTGAATGCCAGCACTGAGCACTTTAGTGCCTTGGGTGAGTTCTTCACCGCGGCAACGCACATTGGCGCCTTGTGCCCTAGGATGGCGGATATGAATAATCTCACCTTCAACCTCGGCTTCTTCCTGCATTTGCACTGTGTCATAACCTGTAGGCACAGGCGCGCCTGTCATGATCCGTACGCAGGTATTAGGTTTGGCTTCACCTTTAAAACCATGGCCGGCGAAGGAACTGCCGATAAGGCGTAATGCGGTCTGATTGGTTTGCGTATTTAAGTCGACAAAACGGAAGGCGTAGCCGTCCATAGAGGAGTTGTTAAAGGGCGGCAGGTCGATGCAGGAAGCTAAATCTTCTGCTAGGACGCGGCCAAGGGCATGGGGAAGCAATACGACTTCGGTGTCTGACACTGGGCTAACTTGCTCGAGCAAAAGGGGAATAGCTTGATCTGGATGCATTAAGCTAGGTTGCGAACAAGGATCGGCTGTTACGGACATTAGGGTCTGCCTTATATGCAATGGGTCGTAATGACGCTGAATGAATTTCCACCTGATTATGACTGGCTATTATGCCACGGTGATCTGGGATGGCTATGATTTGCATGTGAGTTTCTGTGATAGGGCAGTCAGTTTTTTCTGCCACTTTGGGCGATAACCTCGCTAGAAGTCACACAATTTACTGCGCTAATTCGAGGGTTGAACGCGAGTCGATGAACAAATGAAAATCATTTTTATCAATGAATCATTAACTTAGCAAGAAATCCAAAGGTAAATTTTGTTGCTTTTGTCGACCCCCTTGATGACAATGTCCCCCATGATTCAGTTCGAATGCAAAAGAGGATTTACTATGCTGTCTGCAACTATGATCGAAAAGTTGAATGAACAAATTAATATGGAGTTCTTCTCCTCAAATTTATACCTGCAAATGAGTGCGTGGTGTGAAGATCAGGGATTTGAAGGCGCAGCTAAGTTTATGCGTGAGCACGCGGATGAAGAAATGGGCCATATGCGTCGTCTGTTCACGTATGTGAGTGAAACCGGTGGCTTACCTTTGTTAGGTGCGATTGCGGCGCCACAGTCACAGTTCGATTCTTTACTGGCGTTGTTTGAATTAACCTATGAGCATGAGCAGCTTATTACCCGTCAGATCAATGCCTTGGCCCATGCCGCATTTTCGAATCAAGATTACTCAACCTTTAACTTCTTACAATGGTATGTCGCTGAGCAGCATGAAGAAGAAAAGCTGTTTAAGTCGATTGTCGATAAGATACGTTTAGTGGGCGAAGATGGTAAGGCACTGTTCTTTATTGATAAAGATTTAGCTAAGCTAGCCTCTAAGGGTGGCGAAAGCATAATGAACGGCCAAGGCCAACCACAGGCTTAAGTCCGTTTTATTTGCCACAAAAAAGCAGCCTAGGCTGCTTTTTTGTTCTTTATCGTTTTATTTTTTATAAGCTTAGATATTCACGCATTTATCTTGATAGCCATCATTCAACAGTGCTGTGTGCTTGATGCGTAGCAAGGGAGTGATTTCATTGAAGGGGAGCGGTTTGGAGATCAAATACCCTTGAGCGAAGTGACAACCTAAATCTCGTAGGAAGTGCCACTGTGCTTCGGTTTCTATGCCTTCAGCAACTAACTCCATTTCTAGGCTTTGCCCCATCATGACAATCGCTTTGACTAAGTTGGCGTTCGAGTTATTTTCGAGGGCATTTTCCACAAAGCTGCGGTCGATTTTAATCACTGAAATCGGGAATTTTTTCAGATAACTCAGGGAAGAATAACCCGTACCAAAGTCATCGATATAGATTTGCGAGCCTAAATGACGAATAGACTCGAGCGTGCTCAAGCAATGGCTGGCATCGCCCATCAGCATGCTTTCAGTGATCTCAATATGCACATTTCGTGGGTTAACGTGGTGGCGGTTGAAGCACTCTTGCAACACTTGGTCGAATCCCATGCCGCGTGTATTGATACATTGGCGGCTGGAAACATTAATCGCGACATTGATATTTAAGCCACTTTTCTGCCATTGTCTCAGATCATGCATGGCTTGGTTGAGCACCCATTCGCCCATAGGCTCTATCAATCCGGTTTCTTCGGCTAATGGGATAAATTGATCCGGCGGGATCAACCCAAGCTCGGGGTCTTGCCAGCGGATAACGGCTTCGACGCTGCAGACACTTCCGGTTTGCATATCCACGATAGGTTGATAATGCAGGGCAAATTCATTTTGTGCCACGGCACGGCGTAGACGTTGTTCTAACTCCATCCGGGCGAACATGGCTTGATTCATACCCGCGGTGAAGTATTTAAAATTGTTCCGCCCTGCATCTTTGGCTTGATACATGGCGGTTTCGGTATTGCGGGTGAGTGAGCTGACATCGAGGCCATCTTCGGGATAGACGCCGATACCAAAGCTGGCTGAAATCTGGATCTCGCGGTCATTTAAGTTAAATGGCATACCTAAGGTTTCAATGATTCGGGTTGCCATGTGTTCGATGGCGAGTTCGTTAGTCAGTCGTGGCAAGATAAGCACAAACTCGTCGCCACCGATACGTGCGATAAAATCGGTTCTCCCCGCAATGCCTTCTAAGCGCTTTGCGACATCTTTAAGTAATAAGTCGCCAGTGGCATGGCCTTGTACATCATTGATATATTTGAATTGATCCAAATCAATCAGCAAGATAGCCAGCTTGCGAGAGTCATGCTGCGCCACATGGATTTCGTGCTGCAGTCGTTCATTGAACAGCTTACGATTAGGCAGTCCAGTTAATCCATCGAAGTTGGCCTGATACCAAAGATCCTGCTCATATTGCTTTCGCTTACTGATATCCATAAATAAACCAATATGTTGGATTATTTTACCTTGCTCATTTCGCACCACAGTAATCGCTAGATACTCGGGATATACTTGGCCATCTTTGCGTTTATTCCAAACTTCACCCTCCCATTTCCCTTCTTTTTGTAGTGACTCCCACATGGCGGTGTAAAAGTGCTTAGGATGACGGCTAGAGCTGAGTAGGGAGGGACTGCGGCCTTTTACTTCTTCCAATGAATAGCCCGTAATGTGGCAAAACGCGGGGTTGACCAGTTCAATATGGTTGTCGGCATCTGTCACCATTATGCCTTCGGCAGAATAGTCAAACACAGCTGCGGCACGGCTTAGGGCATGGTTTGCTTTTTGCCGTTCGCTAATCATACGGTTCATGGCACGGGCCATGCGAGCGAGTTCATCTGTGCCTGAGACTTGGATATTAATATTGAGCTGTGGATCTGCTGCCATTTGCTGCATGTCATTGGCAATCTTAGTGATCTTATCCATAAAATTGCGGATGATCTTTTGTCCAAGCCAAAGTGTGATGGTCGCGGTGAACAAAGCCGAGAACAAGTATAAGCCGAGTAAGATTAAGGTGTGGTTTTGTTGATATTCGCTCTGCTGCGCCATGTTCTTGGTGATATTTTGCGCCAGCAAATGTAGTTGATTGATACGCTGAGTGGTGAGATCCCACCACTCCTGGCTATCAATTGGATGTGGCGGCATTAATAGTTGGCTCATCGCTTGGCTTAATTTGTCCTCACTGGCTGGGACTTGCGCGATGGCTTTGATCTCCATCATCGGCAAACCTTGCTGCTTCAGTTGCTGCAACTTGACCATGCTGAACTGGTATTGATTTATGCTGTCCTCAATGGTTTTCAGCGCCACCTTAAATTCGGGTAGAGAACGAGTCTCGTGACTGAGTTCATCCAAATTAAGCTGAATCGTCGCAAGTGCTGCATTAAATTTTTGCAGTGAAATCTCATCGCCCTTAAGCAAATAGTCCTGAAAACTGCCCATTAAGCCACCGTAACCTAAGTAGGCATTAATATTTTGTGCCAGAGCGCTAATGCGAGTTTGTTGTTCAATTTGCTTGCTGATTTGCAGAATGCGTTGATTTTCTGGCGAATCTTGTAGGTTTTGCAGTAAGGACCTTCTATCGGAAATTGATGCATTACTCGCGTGCATCACGGCTCGCTCATATTCATACATAAAGGAGATTATGGTGCGGTAATCATTAATATTGAGTGATTTGCTGAGCAGTAATTGATTGATGGCACTTCGTTCTTTTACGGCCAACTCCTGCACCATAAGTAGGTTCAATAGATCGGTATAGGCACGGGACTGACTGATTTCATTGGTTTGTAACTGTAATAACTGAATGAGCTGCAAAAGCTGAGTGTGGAATTGATTATAGAGTTCCGTAAACTGACTCAGTGTTTCGTCTGTGTGGTTTTGGTGAACGTTAGCGAGCTTGTGGCCAGTGAGTTTGAGCGCATCCAACAATGCGTTCATTTTGTTTGCTTCAATACTTTTAGGGTCGAGCGCCTCCAGAAGATGCTCTAAAGGCTCACCGTTCAATAACGCATTGAGTGCTTTTGATCTAGTCGCTTGTTGCTGTAATAGCACTTCATCGGTTGGTCGCTGATTTGTACTTAGACCATATTCGTTTTGCAACTGATAGAGTAGCTCTGTGATTTGTACCGTTGTTTGTACCGCAAGATGATTGTGCTTGGCCGAGTGTGATTCCTTTATTAAGTCATGCATGCGCGTCAGAATGAAAAAGCTCATCATTAATAATGGGACTAACGAAAACAGAATGAGCTTTTGCTTCAAACTGAGATGGTGTAGCGCTGACGGCATTAAAGATCACTCCACTCGTTCGCCTAGGCAGAAAAAGAAAATTCAACGTAATAACGTTGAATCCGAGTTACAAATAGGACTAGGCACAGGGTGAGGATATTTAACATAGGCAGCCAGCTACCGCGACCTTTAGTTTATGGATATCTAATCTAGGTCACGAAATTAAGCAAATTGTTATATATCATGCTAAGAGACTATTTTTATTAACCTATTTTGCACCTATCAAACAAGCATTTGCTTTGTCTGTGATGTGAAGCAGTATTTCATCATTCGAAAGAATGACTTGTTTAACTTTACCTTTCATCGGTTTTTTAGTGCATTAGGTGGAACGCGATTGTTAACGGTAAATCTACTTAAATAAAAAGGACGTTTGCGGCAGCTAAACGTCCTTCTATTTAAATCAATGCCCTAGATTCAGGCGATTGGCGTGTTATCTAGCCGACATTGGCCAGCAATGATTTGCGATAAACGACAATATCTTCAATCGTTAATACGGGTATATTGTGCTGCGCCCCGAAGGCAATAATTTCGGGCAAACGCGCCATAGTGCCATCGGTGTTAGTGACTTCACACAATACGCCAGCGGCTTTTAAACCCGCGAGTTGCATTAAATCAATAGTGCCTTCAGTGTGACCACGGCGGGTCAATACCCCACCCGGTTGGGCGCGAAGTGGATACACATGGCCAGGACGAGCGAGATCACTTGGCTTAGCGCCATCGGCAATCGCCGCTTTAATGGTGGTCACGCGATCGGCGGCAGAAACCCCTGTAGTCACACCGACTTTAGCTTCAATACTCACAGTAAACGCCGTGCCGTATTGGCTCGAGTTGTTTTCCACCATAGGGGGTAACTCTAGGGCTTTGACTTTTGCATCGGGTAAACACAGGCAAACAATACCGCTACATTCACGGATGAGCATGGCCATTTGAGCGTTCGTCAGTGTCTCGGCAGCGAAAATTAAATCGCCTTCGTTTTCTCTATCTTCGTCATCGACAACTAACACACCTTGGCCTTGACGCAGGGCATTAAGACCCGCTTCAACGCGTTCGATAGCAGTACCAAAAGGAGCAAGTAAAGACTGATTCATGGTTAATATCCTTAAATAAACGACATTGGAATATCCAGAATCAGGGCGTGCAGAAATACAACGTAATCAAACCAAAAGGCTCGATTTTGCTGTAGCAATATCACTTCACTTGGGGTGAAGTTATTGCAAAACATGAGGCTAACACTGCAATACATAAGTGCGTTGCACTTAAATACCGCAAGGTGTTGTCTTACATTCTCTTCCATCCGGACTCAGCACTGTCGCCATTGAAGCAAACAGTCCATTACCGTCGGCTCTGGAATAGTCAGTTTTGCACTAGGCAAAATCTAAGGCACCAGATCTGCTGACCCCGAAAGTGATTTCGGGCGCTCGCGGGCTTTGGGTGTCGCTCAGCAAAATAATCACTTAGTCGTTACCCATTTACCGCCGGTGGGGAGTTTCACCCCGCCCTGAGAATTTGCTTTTGAGCCATTTGCGCTCAAAAACGCGGTTATGTTGCTCTTATTTACCGCGAATGGCAACTTCTCACGTTCAATGTTTGCGCTAGTGCACACCTGACCACTATCATACTGAACACATAAGCTAATTGACTTGCCGTCGCATTCTTCGACGGTCGTTATGGACGTCACAAGGACGTATAAATGCGCTCTCTGCTACTCACTTTAGGTATTGTTATGCTGTTATCCGCTTGTTCGACCTCCAAAGGGCAAGTACCCGCCCCGGTTGCTGAAAAAATTCCCCATGTGATGACTTTACATGGCGTAACACGTACCGATGATTACTATTGGCTGCGTGATGATGAGCGCAAAGATCCTAAAGTGTTGGCCTATCTCAACGCTGAGAATCGCTATACCGCTGCTTATTTCAAACCATTAAAGCCGCTGCAAGATGGTCTTTATAAAGAGTTAACCGAGCGTTTAGTCGCCGATGAGTCGAGCGTGCCGTACCAATGGCATCAGCACAGCTACTATCACAGATACCAAGAGGGCAGCGAATATCCGCTGATCAGCCGTAAGGGCGCCGATGGTGTTGAGCAAGTGATGCTCGACGTTAACGAGCGAGCTAAGGGCCATGAGTTTTATGGTTTAGGCGGCGCCAGTGTCAGCCCAGATGAAACCATGTTGGCCTTTGGCGAAGACGTCCTCAGCCGCCGTGTATATCACATCTATTTTAAAGACTTGGCTTCGGGCGACATGATCACCGACGTGCTTGAAAATACCGAAGGTCGCGTAGTGTGGGCGAACGACAACAAGCATGTGTTCTATATCGCCAAAGATCTAAAAACCTTGCTGGGCTATCAAGTGTATCGCCACGAGCTGGGCACTAAGCAATCGAGCGATGTCTTAGTGTATGAAGAACAAGACGATTCATTTTATATTTCACTTGGTAAAACCTTAGATGAGTCGCAAATTGTGTTGTTCCAAGAAAGCACCACGACCAGCGAAGTGTCGGTGCTCGATGCCAAAGATCCTCTGGGTTTATTCAAGCCAGTATTAGCGCGGGAAGAAGGCCACGAATACAGTGTGTCTAAGCTGGGTGATACTTATTACATTCTCACCAACTGGCAGGCGACTAACTTCCGTTTGATGAAAGTCGCCATTAAAGATGCAGCGGACAAATCTAAGTGGCAAGAAGTGGTTGCGCATAATCCCAATGCCCGTATCGAAGACGAGTTGGTGCTCAAGGATTATCTGATTATTCAGACCCGTGAAAATGGCCTAACGCGGATTAAAGTGATGCCGCTCAATGGTCAAAAGCCCTTCGAGTTGAGCTTTGATGAGCCTGCTTATGTGATGGGTTTAGAGATTAATTCCCAGCAAGACAGCAATAAGTTACGCATTTTCTACTCCAGCCTAACGACGCCAGAAGCCGTATACGAATATTCGCTGGTGAATCCCGATAGACGTGATTTATTAAAACAAGATCAAGTCTTAGGCGGCTTCGATGCCAGCCAGTATCGTGCCGAACGGATATTTGTGACGGCCCGCGATGGTGCAAAAGTGCCCGTCTCTTTGGTGTATCGTAAAGATAAATTCAAGAAAGATGGTACTAACCCTCTGTATCAATACGGTTATGGATCTTACGGTTACACAGTAGAACCCGATTTTTCTTCATCTGTTATTAGTTTGCTCGACCGCGGTTTTGTGTATGCCATTGCCCATGTACGCGGCTCAGAAATGCTCGGCCGTCCTTGGTATGACAATGGTAAGCTGTTGAATAAGCAGAATACCTTCAATGATTTTATTGACGTAACAACGGCATTAACGGCGCAAGGTTATGGCGACAAAAACAAGATCGTCGCTTCTGGTGGCAGCGCGGGTGGTTTGCTAATGGGCGCGATTGCTAACCAAGCTCCGGATAAGTATTTCGCCCTTGCAGCCCATGTACCTTTTGTTGATGTGGTGACGACTATGCTGGACGAGTCGATTCCGTTGACGACCAATGAGTATGACGAGTGGGGCAATCCGAACGAGAAAACCTATTTCGATTACATGCTGAGTTACTCGCCCTACGACAATGTCACCGAGCAAGAATACCCACACATGCTAGTGACGACAGGTTTGCATGATTCCCAAGTGCAGTATTTTGAACCCGCCAAGTGGGTCGCTAAACTGCGCGATGTACAGAATAAGTGGTACAAGATGGATGATAAGGTGTTGTTATTCAATGTGGATATGGAAGCTGGCCACGGCGGTAAGAGTGGTCGCTATCGCCAATACCAAGACACAGCCCAAGAATATGCCTTCTTCTTGAGTCTGTTAGGTATGGCGAAGTAGGTCATTCGCAAGTGACTGGATCAGCCGTCAACCTAGGCAATACTGACAGAGGCGCTTTACAGCAACATGAGTCACTGGTGGCAGACACACTTGCTCCAGTGACTAGCGCTGTCGCTACGACAGAAGATGCGCTGAATCCCGTACCATTAAATCCTGCACCTCTGAAGCCTACACCCATAAAATCAGCATCCCTCTGGTATTTGTATCTAGTCCGCTGCGCCAACGGGCATTTATACACAGGTGTCACCACAGATGTCACACGACGCTTTAGCGAGCATCAGTCGGGTGGCATCAAATCCGCTAAGTATCTGCGCGGTAAAGGTCCATTAACGCTGATGTATCAAGAAAAAGTCGGCACTCGCAGCGATGCCCTAAAGCGTGAAATCGCGGTTAAAAAACTGAGTCGTGCTCAGAAATTGGCGTTGATCGAATCTGTACTCAGATGACACTGAACTCTGACATCATTCAGATCTTATTGTTTTCAGGCAAAAGCTAAATCAACGTCGTGGGGCTTGACCCCACACCCGACCAAGGAGGACTGCTCGTCCTATCCTCCTTGGATTCTCCAAGACGCCCCTGACGGAGTTGGAAGCCCCTTGTGCTCATCGACAAATTTGCTATCGCTTCCGAAGGATGCATCCCTGCACCTGCGAAAGCTAGCTCGCCATATATGGACCCATCCGGTTTGCAAGACATTCGATAGCGATTATGAGAAGAGTTCATTGCACCCATATATTCGGCCTGTTATTGAGGTATGCCTCTGGCCCTGATGGATATCTGCTTCTACTGTCCTTATCATCCTTGCGGCTTCATTATGAGCCTATGGCGAGCTAAGGTTTTCAGTAGATCAGTCTGACTGTCTCATCATCAAATCAATTGTCATAGCAACTTGCTGGTTGATTAATTATTAA